>NZ_CAWUOL010000088.1:0-21300 GCF_963923915.1 Nodularia chucula CCY0103
ATCGCATGAACTAGAGTGTATAGGTGATGTCTTTTGTCAATGCGTAAGTCCTAGTTAATTACCAAGGGGAAAAATATGAAAATTAAGCTATTTGCGGCTTTAGCCTTAGCAACTCCCCTAATTTTTACTGGCTCAGTGAAAGCTGGTAATCCCCAGGATTTACAAAGGCTACATTTGACTAGAGGATGTGTTCAGTGCGATTTATCAGGAGTTAACCTCAGAGGCGCTCATTTAATTGGTGCTGACTTACGGGGTGCAAATCTTTCTGGCGCTAACCTAGAGGGGGTAAACCTTGAAGGTGCAGACTTAACTAACGCCAATTTGAAAGGTGCAAACTTAACTTCGGCTTTTCTAACCAACGTTAATTTTAAAGCAGCTAATCTTAACGCTGCAAATCTGACAGGCGCTACAATTTATGACTCCAATGTATATGGAGCATCAATGAATGATATGATTATCACTGATGCTGAAATCTATCACACTGGTATAGGTATTGGTGGAGATGCAGCAGATATGTTCCCCGACTGGGACTAGGGCATCTATAGGGAAGTTAAGGAAAATAGAAATTTGGCTGGACTAGTCAAAATATTAAGCGGGTGAGCGTAAATGATGTTATCACTTGGCTTAATCTCAGACCTAACTAATGAAGGTTTTCAAGTTGTTAATATCCTTCCAATAGTTGGGTTAGTTTTCCTTGAGGATGTTTAATTAAACAACAATTTCCTGCTATTTTAAAATTTTCAATATCATAATATCTCATAAAAATTAGTATATTTGAATACACAAAAACTTGGATTACAGATTAAACTTAATGATCAATGACTTAATTGACGAACAGGGCTTAAGATAGCTTTAATATCAGTTAAAATCGGCGTTTAAACTTGTATAAATGTGAGGTAGTCTGATTTTGACATGATTTTTGTTTGAGTTGAGTAGGATTGTCAAAACTCCGCTCTTAAGATCAGTGGCTTAGTGCCTACCCTTGGGATAGCTGACCTGAATGGATATGGGATAATCACAGCTTGAGTATTCCATTTGATTTACAAAATCCAGAAATCAGAAAGCTGATTTGAATATATTTTCCTGCTTTCTGCCTTCTATCCTCACACTGACTGTCTACCTTGTAGTTGATGTAGTCGAGCCGATGAGGAAATTATGGTTATAGGACACTAAACCATTTTGTGAACAAAAGCCATTTGTATTCAAGCCCTTGTCCATTCTCTAACCAAAGGCCTTTGGGTCGTCATTGTCCGGATTAGATCAACTCAACTGTTAAATTTATAGGAGTGAAAATGCAAGAACCGGAATTTACAGAAACCAAATCTAAAGAGACAGCAGTACCAGACATCAACCACCAAACAGGAAGCATTACCAAACTCCAGCGTCCTGTGCAGTCTCAAGAGCAATGGCAAAAATACGGTGAACAAGTTTCTGCTTTTTTAGCGACACTCCCCGACTATCTGGGAGGCTTTTTTAATCAATATAAGCAGCCCCTGGTGAGTGTTGGTTTAATTGTCGGCGCAATTGTTTCTGTTAAGGTACTCTTGGCTGTATTAGACTCGTTGAATGATATTCCTTTAGTAGCACCGACCTTTGAATTGATTGGTATTGGTTACTCTGCTTGGTTTGTGTACCGCTATTTGCTCAAAGCCTCGACTCGCAAAGAGCTAACGAGTGAAATCACAACACTGAAATCGCAAGTTGTCGGCAAAAATATTCCAGAAGCTTAATATCTTCAATGTAGCCGTTGACAAAAGCTATAATTTATGTATGTTAAGGCGCTCTTTGAGCGTCTTTTTTTATCAGTGATCAATTCAGGCGATCGCACTGACTCAGGAACTTGTAGAATATAGGCGATGTCTAAAAACAAACTCCTACACGTTTACACATTTACTCAGGTACTTGAACAATATTAGCGATCGCATTTCCTAAACGAGTAAAGTGACTTGGATTTAGCGTCATAAGGACATTTACCTTGGCTTTTAAAGCAGCTTGAGCAATTAAAGCATCAAAAATACCACCACCAGGAAGGTTTAAGGTTGCCATTTGAGCAATCGCAGCCTGATAATCATTGACAGCTAGTGGAACTGCTTCTAAATACTGTGATATCTCCACCACAATGGTTTGAGCTTGTTCCGGACTAATACGCGGCTGTATGGGTAAGCGTGTGATCACAGAATATGTTTCAGCTAAACTGTGAGTTGAGATAAAACCTTGAATTTGTCCTGATTTTGCAGATTGAATCTTGGTAAAACAAATCGAATGTTGCGGGTGATTGACAATTAATGCCGGAACTAAGACAGAAGTATCAAACAAGACTTTCATCAAATTATTTGATCCTGAATACGTTCTTCTCTCAATTCATCTATAAAGGTATTAATATCAAAGTTTGCTGGTAATTCTGCTTCTACAACTAAAATGCCTTCTTTACGATAGACGTTTGCTTGGTTAATCGGCAATAAATTAGTCATTTCAGTGTTTAGTTGAGTATGTTCTTTAGGCTGTTGCTGACTTAGAGCCGCAATTTTTTCTGTAATGGCTTGCAAAATAAATTCTTCAGTGGATATTCCTTGAGTGCTTGCCCATTTTTCAATTTTTTGCTGGAGTTGGGAAGGAAAGTTCATAGACGTAAAGAGAATTTACACTCTCATTGTAAAAGACGATCATCGCCGATAGTGCAGCCAAGCGAACTCGCACTGGCTCAGGGACTTGTAGAATATAGGCGATCGCCCAATCCAATCCTTTAATTACGAATTATTTTCTTAGCGAATTGCCAAAGTAAATCAAACGGTAAAGTTACAATACCCAGTAAGATTTGTAGAAACTGATTGAGCCGACGTTTCCAAGTAGCAATGGGAGTTAACTGTTGTCGCAGAGTTGCCAAGTTTTTTCTAATTTTCGCTGTAGTGGGATGATTAACTCCAAAAACCCGTTGACACATCTCCAAGGCTTGAATGTAGAGAGGTTCGGCTTTACTGTATCGCCCTTGACTATCGTAGAGTCCGGCTAAATTGTTCAAGCTAGTAGCCACATCAGGATTGTCGCCGGCAAACAAACGCTGTGTCATCTCCAAGGCTTGAATGTAGAGGGGTTCGGCTTCACTGTACCGCCCTTGACTGTTGTAGAGAAAAGCTAAATTGTTCAAGCTAGTAGCCACATTGGGATGGTCGCCGGCAAACAAGCGCTGTCTCGTCTCTAAGGCTTTTTTGTAGAGGGGTTCGGCTTGACTGTAACACCCTTGACTACGATATAGTGCAGCTAAATTGTTCAAGCTAGTAGCCACATTGGGATGGTCGCCGCCAAACAAGCGCTGTCTCATCTCTAAGGCTTGAATGAAGAGGGGTTCGGCTTGACTGTAACACCCTTGACTACGATATAGTGCAGCTAAATTGTTCAAGCTAGTAGCCACATTGGGATGGTCGCCGCCAAACAAGCGCTGTCTCATCTCCAAGGCTTGAATGAAGAGGGGTTCGGCTTGACTGTACCGCCCTTGATTGTTGTAGAGTGCAGCTAAATTGTTCAAGCTAGTAGCGACATCAGGATGGTCGTCGGCAAACAAGCGCTGTTTCATCTCCAAGGCTTTTTTGTAGAGGGGTTCGGCTTGAATGTACCGCCCTTGATTGTTGTATAGTAGAGCTAAATTGTTCAAGCTAGTAGCCACATCAGGATGGTCGCCGACAAATAAAGCTTGGCAAACATTGACACATTTGTCATACCAAGGTTCTGCTAATTGATATAGTCCTTGTCCCTCATAAAATCTGCTTACTCCTACAAATATCCCAATCACTTCATCTTTGGGAACTGATGCTGGGGAATTTATATGTGCTTCTCCTGCTGGCTTAATGTCAGCAATTACCCTATTTCCCAAGTCTTCAATATGGTGAACAACATCCTTGACACGTTTGATATCCTTAGAAGTTGATGACTGGGGAAGGCTTTGAGCTACGGTTATCATGGCAGAAGCAAAAGTTGTTTCTAAAACTGATTTTATTTCCCCAGAATTAGTTAACTGTTCTTGCAAGAACCACCGCACTAAAGCATGAATTTTATAATATTCTCCTTCTGTGGCTTTTACCAGTTGCAGCAAATTACGTGCGTAAAGTTGCTTTTTCGCTGCGTTTATTTCCTCTTGTGACCAAGTTAGTTGTTTTGCTGCTTCATCTTCTGCTTTCCCGCCATCTGTCGCCACCCAATTCACCAAATCCCAAAGAATCTGTTGGGGAGCAAATAAACTCAAAAATTTTCCTAATTGTTGTGTGAGGGGGTCGAGTTTTTCCCAAGTTAAGCTAAACGCTGCTTTGACTCCCAGTTGCGCTTCACCAATGGTTGAATCTGGCTCTCGCTGTAAAGATATTTCAGCTAATTTTTGGGTTTGTAATCTCTCCAACATTGTATTCAGAGATAGTCCTGGGTCGCGTACTAAATAACCTCCGACTAACTCTATCCCCAAAGGTAAATATTCCAGAGAATCACATATTGCAGTTGCAGCTTCTAATTGAGTTTCAACTCGCCTGTCTCTGTTTCCTAACAATCGGTTTAACAGTTCTAATGCTTTCCCTGGTTCTTTTTCTGGAGACAGAACATCTAAAGGTATCTCTTGAATAAAATTCGGGTCTAAAATTCGTGGTGTAGTTGTCACCAAAACGCGAAAGCGTTGGTCTTCGGGTAAGACTTGGCGGAGATTAGCTAAGTCTGTGACATCATCGAAGACAATTAATATAGGCGAGGTAGAGTCAGGATATCTAGACCAACACCAAGCAACTTGTTCTTTTAGGCTTAACAATTTTCCCCCTAGTTTTTGGGGAATCTCCAAACCAAGCTTGATCTGAAAAAATTCCAAAATTTCAGCAGGAAGATTACTGTTGCGATCATTGAACCAAGCAATACCGCCATAATTATCTTGATATCCTTTGGCGTATTGGGTAGCTAATTCGGTTTTACCTACCCCTCCCATCCCTGAAATTGCCACATAATTTCCACGCTGCAAGTCTTCATGCACTTGTGTCAGTTCCTGTTCACGTCCGACAAAATGAACAGAACCACGATAAGGGATATATTTTGTGGGAGTTAACTTTATCCGTTCCCCGACGGACGGCTTCAGTCAAAGATTTATGGTTTGGCTTTGAATATTAATATCTCTCTGAGCAAAGTTAACAATCTTCTCGATGCTTTCAATCCTGGTCTGATTTGTTGGAGATTGAGATTTAAGTGCTTCTGCTATTTCTATAAGAATTTCATTCAAATTGGATGGTGTTTCTGCTTTTGCTGCTGCTGCCAATTCCTGTGCAGCTTGTGCCACTTCCGGATCAGCCTGCGCCGCAGATTCTACATCAATTAAAGCTGTACCATAATCTAGGGGTTGTTCTGGTGCTTTCTCAATAGCAACTACAGTTTGAGGATAGTGTTTTCTCAGCTTGACAAGAAATTGACCAGTTTTATCCCATAAAACTTCGCCTACCTTTTCGCCTGTTTTTTCTAAGGCTTTGGTGGCGACTACAGAGCCAATGGCGATCGCAGCAGTAGTTAAAGGTTCCATGTTCTTGAGGTAGAGGCTATTCTTTATAATACATAGCTTTTATGTATAATTTCGCAATTAAAGGGATGTGGGGAAGTTGGGAAGAAGAGGGAGAAGATTGTCGCACTCGCCCAAAGTCTTCCCCCTTAACCCTGCACTTTATGCCGTTCTACCTTGTCTACTGGCAATTTCTCAGCCTATTTACAAGACGCGCAGTAAACTGGGAATACTATCTATCGCTTCTAAGTTCTCCATTTCTGCTAGAGCTTGCCGAAAATCGCCTTCTCGCACGTCGTGAGTGACAACAACAATTTCTGCTAGTCCTCCCTGAAAGCCTGTTTGGACGACTGACTCTAAACTCACGCCATAGTTACCAAAGCAAGTACCTAATTTACCTACGACTCCAGGTTGGTCTTTGGTGAGGAATCTGGCATAGAATCTAGTGACTAGTTCGGTGATGGGGGCAATTTCACAGTAATCTTGGTGTCCACAGGTTAATAGTGGATTGGGGTTAGTTGTACTGGTTTTGAGAACAGCAACTAAGTTCAAGATATCTGAGGCGACGGCACTAGCTGTTGCACCTGCACCTGCACCGGGTCCAAAAAACATGACCTGCCCTATGGGTTCTCCTTCGACCAGAATGGCATTATAAACACCGTTAATGCTGGCTAATGGATGGGATTTGGGTACTAAGGTGGGATGAACTCTGACGGAGAGGGAAGATGAGGATGTTTCTTGTTTGGCGATCGCTAACAATTTAATCACAAATCCCAATTTTTCGGCGTAGGTAATATCTGTCTTACTGACTTGCCTAATGCCTTCACAATAGACATCTTCTAAATTGATGCGTCCATCAAAGCCTAGTGATGCCAGAATAGCAATTTTATCTGCTGCATCTAAACCGTCTACATCAGCCGTGGGGTCAGCTTCGGCGTAACCTAACTTTTGGGCATCAGCTAAGACATCACTGAAGTTGCTACCTTCGGTTTGCATCCTGGTGAGGATGTAATTTGTTGTACCGTTAACGATGCCTGTAATAGTATGAATACGGTTAACGCTTAAGGACTGCTTTAGGGGTTGAATTACTGGAATCCCTCCGCCTACAGCCGCTTCTAACATCACATATACCCCGGCTTGGTTGGCAGTCGTAAAGATTTCTGCACCAAAACGGGCGATCGCCGCTTTATTGGCGGTGACAACGTGTTTACCATTATTTAAAGCTTGGAGAATCAGCGATCGCGCTGGTTCCAGTCCACCCATCAACTCCACGACAATATCCACCGCTGGATCATTGACAATAGACTCTAAATCTGTAGTTAAGACATCGGCTGGTAATTCTACATCCCGAATTTTAGCAAGCGATCGCACTCCCACCCGATAAATTTCTATTTCCTGCAATAACGGATTACGTCCCACCACATCTTGCAGTAACTGCACCGTACCTGTGCCAACAGTGCCTAAACCTAATATACCTAGTTTCACTCCCACAAATTTTGCACCCTATTTTCTGAGATCCATATAAAACAATTGTAGGGTGGGTTGTTCACCCACCCCACTTATTATGTTTTTATGTTTGTTAGTCGCCTTCATAATAATTACTAAAGGCAATGGACTAACTTAATAAGTTTCTACGTGCCAACGATGAGCCTTCTTCAGTTCCTTCTGATAATCACTCCAGACCACTCCTTCCTTAGCAGCAGCACCAGTCAGAGCTTCATCAATCCCGCCTTCCATACCACGCAAACCGCAGATGTAAGTGTGAGTGTTTTCCTCTTTAATTAACTTCCACAATTCATCAGCGTGTTCTGCTACACGGTCTTGGATATACATTCTGCCACCTTGGGGATTTTTTTGTTCCCGGCTGATAGCATAGGTCAGACGGAAGTTATCAGGATACTTGGCCTGCATTTCTTCCAATTCTTCCTTATATAAGATGTTCGGACTGGTGGGAACACCAAATATTAACCAAGAAAATCCTTTAAACTGGTACTCTGGGTTAGCGGCTCTTTCTGCATCCTTAAACATCCGCCACAGGTAAGCTCGCATGGGAGCAATACCTGTTCCAGTGGCCAACATAATCACTTTGGCTTCTGGATCTTCAGGTAGCAACATTTCCTTACCCACCGGGCCAGTGATTTTCACCTCTGCACCCGGTTTTAGTTGAGTCAGGTGAGTAGAACAAACACCGTACACTGTTTCCCCTGTTTCTGGGTGCTTATACTCCAATTGGCGGACGCACAGAGATACAGTTTTATCATCCACATCATCGCCATGACGGGTGGAAGCAATGGAATACAGTCTCAGTTTTTCCGGCTTACCGTTCTTATCTACACCTGGTGGAATAATCCCAATACTTTGACCTTCTACGTATTTCAAATCACCGCCGGATAGGTCAAACTTGATGTGCTGAACACTACCAATCCCGTCTTCTTTAACCAACGGTTCATTAGATATACACTTACCAAGAAATGGAGCATTAGGGCGGTAGATATTGACAGGAACGTCAGCGCCTTTTTTGGCTTTCCCTTGAGTCATGGTGTTGCCTTTTTTGTCCTTCTTTTTCAGCTGTTCTTCAGCTGGTGGTTTAGCAAAGCCTTTCACTTCACCACTAGCATTCACAGGTGTAGCCTTACCATTGCTATCACTGTCAGCAGCTTTTTCAGTTGTAACTAAAGACTCCTTGTTGTTTTCAGCACTCTTACTAGAGGCTTTACCATTAAGTTGTTCTAGAGTACTTACAGACTGGATACTAACAATTTTGCCGCCCAGGCGAGTGATCCGTCGCATTTCTTGATTCATGCGGTTGTAAGGTACTCTGATGAACACACTGCCACTGTTACGAATTGGGTAGTTTGTTTGATCAGTTGCTTCGTTTTGGCGCAGACCCACCACTTCGTAAACGAAGACGCGGCTACCTAATTCTCTGTTGGCAGCACCCTCAACAGCACCTTGATTGTACATTCGTTCTAACACTCCGATTTTTACTTAACCGTTTATCAAAAAAATTCTTTCCTTTTGCCAGTTTTAGTTTATCGGATTTTCCTGTACCAAAACTGGTTATTTAGGAAAGCGGCATCATGATCTAATGCCCTACTGGGTTCACTCACCAAAGACAAGCAAGGATAGCAAAAAACACACCTGTTCACCTTTTACGGTAAAGGATAAGTCTTTGGCAGAATGTTAATAATGAGTCAGTTTAATCTTTTTTTCGTGAACCGCTACTCCTATCAAAGAAATAGCTTTCAACCACCCACAGGGAAAGATACAATGACTTTTTATATTCCCCAGCTAAAAGAAAGGGGATTTTTGAAGAGTCCACAAAAGAACTTTCAATGGTGTTGGTGAAAACACCCTAAACGCTCAAAACAACTCCCTCAAGGAAAGTTATGGTCATAGCGCTGACTTTCAACTTTTTTTGCTTTCCGAATCCATCATCTAGCCCAGTAGCTACGCTCAACATCCTGTCTTTATTTGCTGATTAACTGTTCAGGTTAGCCTGATATGTCTGTCGCCGGGATTGCTCCGTACTAGGATATTTCAACACGCTGATGGTGATTCTTACTTACAGGACTTATTATATCACTGGCTGCTAATTCCAATTTTCTAAATCAAACAATTTGAATTAGCAAACAAATTATACCTGGGGAGTGGGGTAAAAGCTTGTTGTCTGAATGCGGATATTTTCAGCCCATAGCCCAGGCTACACCCAGAAAAATTAAAGACGAGTCCTATAGATTCTTTCCTAGAGCAAATCTTGTTATAAAATACCCCCTTCTGTTAAAATCAAATACACTACTAGGATTAAATACTTACCAGCCAGCAAGGAATTAAATGTTAGTTAGATGAGACACAACTATAAGGTTGTCTGCCCATCTAGATATTCCATAGCCTTGCTGAGTAGCAAAAACACAGGATCTACCAATGGGGTAAACTCCTGGTTGCAAAATCTTCTGTGTCAGAAACCCCACGGCTTTAGTCGGGGGCTTGAAAAAGTCCTAATCTGACCAGCGATTTAGTCTTAACTGACTAGGTTTAAGGGCTAGTATTCAAGACCTATCAGGGATGCATTGTTATTCCCCTACTCTGGAACCAAAGGATTAAAGAGGCTGACAGGGGTTAAATCAGTGTCGTTGGGAAAGTACGGACCTTAAACATTAGCAAAGCTAAGATTACTGGAGTGGCAAGGTGATTCCCAGATAGGCCAATGGGTAAGTACTACTCCTGGAGCTTGTCCAAACCCGAAAGGGAGACGGTAAATAAATTCACCCGCGCCTTATCCCCATGTTTAAAGCCAGGAGCTTCCCCAATGCGGAGGTTTTGGTGAAAAAATATTCATTGACACATTTAGTATTTAGAGGAAATTTATGACAACTAAGCCGGAACGCGTGGTATTGATTGGAGTAGCCGGAGACTCTGGATGCGGTAAATCTACCTTTTTGCGTCGTTTAATAGATTTATTTGGTGAAGAATTTATGACTGTCATCTGTTTAGATGACTATCATTCTTTAGATCGCAAACAGCGCAAAGAAACTGGGATAACTGCACTTGACCCCAGAGCTAACAATTTTGACCTCATGTATGAGCAAATCAAAGCCCTGAAAGCAGGTCAAGCAATTGATAAGCCGATTTATAACCACGAAACCGGCATGATTGATCCTCCAGAACGTATCGAGCCAAATCATATTATCGTGGTGGAAGGTTTACATCCTTTATATGATGAAAGGGTAAGAGAACTCATTGACTTTAGTGTATATTTTGACATTAGTGATGAAGTCAAAATTGCCTGGAAGATCCAACGAGATATGGCGGAAAGGGGACACCGTTATGAAGATGTTCTCGCTCAAATTAATTCTCGTAAACCGGATTTTGATAAATTCATTGAGCCACAAAGAGAATATGCTGATGTCGTTCTTCAGGTACTGCCGACAAACCTGATTAAAAACGATACAGAACGGAAGGTGTTGAGAGTACGTATGCTCCAACGTGAAGACAAAGAAGGTTTTGAGCCTAGCTACTTGTTCGATGAAGGATCAACAATTAATTGGACTCCTTGCGGACGGAAATTAACTTGTTCATACCCTGGTATGCAGGTTTATTATGGTTCTGATGTCTACTACGGTCGCTACGTCTCAGTCCTAGAAATAGATGGTCAATTCGATAACCTGGATGAAGTGATTTATATCGAAACCCATCTCAGCAAGACATCGACGAAGTATGAAGGTGAGATGACTCACTTGCTACTGCAACACCGCGAGTATCCAGGTTCCAATAATGGAACTGGTTTATTCCAAGTGTTGACAGGTTTGAAGATGCGTGCAGCCTACGAGCAGTTGACATCCAAGGAAGCAAAACTCGCTGTTGAAGTTTAATTGACTATCCCCCGGTTAAAAACATGGGGGCTTTACGCATCACGACTCGTAAGGGATGCTGCGATCGCAGCTTTCGGGGGTACTTCTGGGTTTCCCCCTTTTTTATATCAAAAACAATATTCAGCTAATCACCCATACTGCACCATTAGCTTGACTGCGATTTCTGTCCGGCCTTGTTCAGATCCTCGCTATGGTAATGGAAAATGGTGCAACATCGGAGTCATTAAATCTTATTTGATCTATAAAATAAACATCTCAATATGTAACTTTTAAAAAATCGCAGAAATGTTGTTATGATTTCATACATTAGTTGCTGAACTAAATAAATCACAAAAATTTAGCCAGTGACAATTTTTGAACAGGAGGATTTCTCTTTGTCTAGACGCTATTTATTTACCTCCGAATCAGTTACAGAAGGTCATCCAGACAAGATTTGCGATCAAATTTCTGATACAATTCTTGATACCTTACTGACAGAAGATCCCAGCAGTCGTGTGGCGGCTGAGGTAGTAGTTAATACTGGTTTGGTACTAATTACTGGTGAAATTACCAGCAAAGCTAATGTGAATTATGTTAACCTGGCTCGGAAAAAGATAGCCGAAATTGGCTACACCGATGCTGTTAACGGCTTTTCTGCCAGCAGCGCTAGTGTTCTCGTAGCCTTGGATGAACAATCGCCCGATATCGCCCAAGGTGTCAATACCGCCCAAGAAACACGGCAAGAAAATAGTGATGAACTATTCGACGCTGTGGGTGCGGGTGATCAAGGTATAATGTTTGGCTTTGCCTGCAACGAAACACCAGAATTGATGCCTTTACCCATTAGTTTGGCTCATCGCTTGGCGCGACGACTGACAACAGTTCGCAAAACAGGCAAGTTACCATACCTGCGACCGGACGGCAAAACACAAGTAACTGTGGTTTATGAAGACGGTTATCCTGTAGGTATTGATACCATTCTAATTTCCACTCAGCATACAGAAAGTATCGGGGAAATTACGGAGGAAGCAGCAATACAAGCCAAGATTAAAGAAGACCTCTGGTCAGTAGTAGTGGAACCTGTTTTTGGTGACATTGAGGTGAAGCCAAGCCAGGAAACACGTTTCTTGGTCAACCCCACGGGCAAATTTGTGATTGGTGGACCTCAAGGCGATTCTGGACTCACCGGACGGAAAATTATTGTTGATACCTACGGTGGTTATTCCCGACATGGTGGCGGCGCTTTTTCTGGTAAAGACCCCACAAAGGTAGACCGTTCTGCGGCTTATGCGGCGCGCTATATGGCGAAAAATATTGTCGCAGCTGGGTTAGCCCAAAAGTGTGAGGTGCAGCTGAGTTATGCCATTGGTGTGGCGCGACCAGTCAGCATTTTTCTAGAGACTTTTGGTACTGGGAAAGTGGATGATGAAACTTTGCTGAATTTGGTTAAAGACCAGTTTGAACTACGTCCAGCAGGAATTATCCATGTTTTCAATTTACGGAACTTACCAAGTGAACGAGGCGGACGTTTTTATCAGGACATCGCGGCTTACGGTCACTTTGGGCGCAATGATTTAGATTTGCCTTGGGAACGTACCGATAAGGCGGAATTGTTGCAGCAATTAGTCGCACAGTCCCTGTCAACAGCGATCGCTTAAAATGTCAGTAATAAAAGAAAATTAAGTATCAGGGGCGACTTGTTGCCCCTATTTTCTTATAGCACTACGCATATACATTAGGACATAAACTGATCATAAAAGTTAGACACCGAAAGGCTTTTACCCCACTCCCCACTCCCTACTCCCCAGCTATAAAACTTTAACTTGAAATCTCCAAATTCCTATCCTCAGAAAAAATCAAGAGAAAAACATTATTCTGTGGTGAATTAATTTTTCGGTGTATCTGACTCAGGTGAGAACTGCTATAGTGGTGACGAGGTTTGACTACTCAGGGATATTTTGGCTTCTACCGCCTTCAAACCCCATTTACTCATCAGAATTATTGAGTCAGAATTTTTTTGAGCTTCTTATCACACAATATCATGTTAAATGCTAATCATCAATCAATGTGATCGTCAAAATCAAACTGATGCTGTCATATTTTTTGCGTAAGGGTAAGAATGTTTGAGAAATGCAAACTCAAAAACCAATCCCCGTTGACAGCAGTTCAGAAAGCAAAAAAGTGTCAGCCGAAAAGCCTTCCACGGATGAACTCCCAACTATAGAATTTCCTTCACGCGGGAAACTCAAAGCCAGTTCCTGGCGCATACATCAAAAAATTGGTTATGGTTATTTTGTCGCTATTGGAATTGGCTTTTTTGGATCGCTGACTGGGTTGGTAATTGCCAATTACTACAGAGGTAGAGAAATCAGGCAATTCAATCAAGCCCAAGAGCAACGACAGTTACTGACAAATTATAAAGATGCGGCGTTAGAGGCACAATTGTATAGTGCTAATTTAGTCGCAGTTGTGGAAAATCCATTAAGATTATCCCACAAAAAAGAGCAATTTATCAAGAGTGTTAACACAGCTAAAACTTTAGAACAAGACATTAATCAATATATAGAGACAAGACCGAGTAGATTAGCTGCGAAAGGTGGTAATTTAGAGGCTTTATTACAAGATTATGGTACTACCTTACAACTATACGTTGACCAAATAGAAACTGTATTACAGCAAATTGACTCTGAGGACTTAGAGCCAGAACAAACTGCACTTGTCAGAGAGCAGTTGCTGGAAATTATGCGTGGTGAAACGGCGATACAGCTAGAGCAACTGGCGTTGAGATTGACTAATATTCTCAAAATTGCCGAGAATCAAGAACAACAACGGCAAAAAGATGTAGATCAGGCTAAAAAGGTTGAGAGATTTATTGTGATCATGAGTATGCTGGTATCAGTGGCGATCGCCGCTATTGTGGCTTGGCGTACTAGTCGGGCGATCGCAGAACCAGTAATTACTGTCACTCAAGTAGCTGAACAAGTGGCGAGAAAATCTAATTTTGATTTACGCGCACCGGTGACAACTGAAGATGAAATTGGTTTATTAGCTAAATCCCTGAATCGATTAATTGAACGTGTATCTGAGCGGACAAGAGAACTAGAACAAGCGAAGGAATTAGCAGAAGCAGCCAGTAAAGCCAAAAGTTTATTTTTAGCGAACGTCAGCCACGAATTACGCACGCCATTAAATGCTGTGATTGGTTTGAGTCAACTGTTGCAAGATGACGCTACGGATTTAGATTTATCGGGAGATTTTATCACTGATTTAGAAACCATTAACTCTGCTGGTAGACACCTCCTGGAACTAATTAATGAGATTCTCGACTTGTCAAAAATTGAAGCCGGGAAAATGACTCTTTATCCAGAGAGATTTGAGATTGTCAAGCTGATTAATAATGTAGTGCTGACTGTGAAATCTACTATCGATAAAAATAATAATATCCTGGAAGTTTATTGTGATCAAGACCTTGGCATAATGTACGCCGATAAAACTAGAATGCAGCAGGTATTATTAAATTTACTGAGCAATGCAGGCAAGTTTACCACTAATGGCAAGGTAACTTTAACAGTGAAGAGAGAAAGCACAGACTTAACACCAGAAGATGTTGTGGATGTAATTACTTTCAGCGTCGCTGATACGGGAATTGGGATGTCTGAAAGTCAACAAAAACAGTTATTTAAGCCTTTTACCCAAGGGGATACATCCACAACAAAAAAGTATGGCGGTACGGGATTGGGTTTAGCAATTAGTCGCCACTTTTGTCAGATGATGGGTGGTGAAGTTTTTGTACAAAGTGAGCCGGGGGTGGGGTCTACTTTCACTGTTCATCTGCCACTCACTATGGAAGACTAAGTAAAAGTAAAATCTAATTTATTACTAGCCCAGGCGACTGGAAGTCACGGCCATACAAACCAAACCCGCCTGCGCGGGTTAAATAGACTTGGACTTGTGGTATCGGAGGATAAATTATAGCACTATGCATAGACGTTAGGACTTAAACTGATCATAAAAGTTAGACACCGAAAGCCTTTTTCCCCACTCCCTACTCCCTACTCCCTACTCCCTACTCGCTACTCCCCAGCTATACATTCCCCCAAAACTTTTCAAACACCTGCTAAGGGTCTGTCGTCAAATCGTGACGGTATATTCTGCTAATATGCAAGTGGTCGATGATCTATCTACACCGCTATGACAACAACTATTGACTTTCTCAGCCATCTTAACCCCAGCCAACGTCAAGCTGTGGAACATTATTGCGGCCCCTTGTTAGTTGTGGCTGGCGCAGGTTCTGGTAAAACACGGGCGCTGACTTATCGAATTGCTAACCTGATTCTTAAACACCGTGTAGATCCAGAGAATATTTTGGCTGTCACCTTCACGAATAAAGCCGCACGGGAGATGAAGGAACGCATTCAACGGCTATTTGCTGAAGACTTGGCGACGAGAAAACATGGTAAGAAATTTGATTTGTTGACGGAATATCAACAAATGCAGTTGCGATCGCAAGTCTATAAAAATACAATTAAAGACTTATGGTGTGGCACTTTTCACAGTTTATTTTCTAAAATTTTGCGTTTTGATATCGAAAAGTACCAAGACGAAAAAGGCAGACGTTGGACGCGCAATTTTTCGATTTTTGATGAAGCCGATGTCTTGAGCTTAATCAAAGAAATTGTGAATAAACAGCTAAATTTAGACGATAAAAAATTTGATGCTCGTTCGGTGCGCTACGCTATCAGTAACGCCAAAAACCAAGGTTTTTCACCCCAGGAGTTTGAGGGGGAACAGCCAAATTATCGGGGAAGGGTAATTGCTCAAGTTTATAATTCCTATCAAGATAAGTTAGCTGAAAATAATGCCCTCGATTTTGATGATTTAATTCTAGTGCCGACAAGATTATTTCAGCAAAACGAGCAGGTTTTAGATTATTGGCATCGTAAGTTTGGTCATATCCTGGTAGATGAATATCAAGATACTAACCGCACTCAATATGATTTGATTCGGCTGTTGGTAACTAATGGAGAAGACAGCAAGAGTGCATGGAAATGGCAAAATCGCTCGGTGTTTGTGGTGGGTGATGCGGATCAGTCGATTTATAGTTTTAGAATGGCTGATTTCACGATATTGTTGGAATTTCAGCAAGACTTCGGCGATGGTTTATCTGATGATGATACCCGTTCGATGGTGAAATTAGAGGAAAATTATCGCTCTTGTGAGAATATTTTGCAAGCGGCTAATGAGTTAATTGAAAATAACACTCAACGCATTGATAAGGTTCTTAAACCGACGCGGGGAAGTGGTGAGCAGATTTATTGTCATAAAGCAGATAATGAAATTGAGGAAGCCGAGTTTGTGATTGGGCAAATTCGCACTTTAGAACAGCAAAATCCGGAGTTAGATTGGGGTAGTTTTGCCATACTTTATCGTACTAACGCCCAATCTCGACCTTTTGAAGAATTGTTAGTGAGAAATCAAATTCCTTATACGGTGGTAGGAGGAATGAAGTTTTACGATCGCAAAGAAATTAAAGATGTCATAGCTTATTTAAGGGCGATCGCCAATCCTGCTGATACAGTCAGTTTACTACGAGTGATTAATACTCCCCGGCGGGGAATTGGTAAAACTACCATTGAAAATTTAGTTAACGCTTCCCAGCAATTAGGCACAACCCTGTGGGAAATACTCAGTGATGAAACATCAGTTAATACATTAGCTGGACGTTCTACTAAAGCTGTGAATAACTTTGCTCAAATGATCAACAGTTGTAAAGAACAAGCCGCAACGGTTCCAGTTTCTGAACTTTTACAAAACCTGTTAGACGAGTCTGGTTATATTAAAGACTTGCATAATCAGGGTACAGATGAAGCTGAAGACAGAATCCAAAACGTCCAGGAACTTTACAACGCTGTACTGCAATTCCAAGAAGAAAGCGAAGATGTTTCTTTGACAGCCTTTCTGCAAAGTAGCGCCCTTAGTTCTGATTTGGATAATTTAAAGGAAGGGCAAAAAGCAGTATCTTTAATGACTCTGCACGCTTCCAAAGGTTTGGAATTTCCTGTAGTCTTTTTGGTAGGTTTAGAACAGGGACTATTTCCTGGCAATCGTTCCCTGAGTAATCCAGAATCCTTAGAAGAAGAACGCCGCCTGTGTTATGTCGGTATTACTCGCGCCCAAGAACGGTTGTATATATCACACGCTCGTGAACGGCGCTTATATGGTTATCGTGAACCGGCGATGCGATCGCAATTTCTCGAAGAATTACCCGCAGAACTATTAAATACTGGGAATAAAGGCCGTCATACACAGACCAAAACTGCTGCTAAAGCTGGCGGTCAGCCCTATACACCCCATAATTGGCAAGTAGGCGATCGCGTCTTACATAAATCCTTTGGTATTGGTGAAATTACGCACGTCTTCGGCGAAAGTAATAAAGTATCTGTAGCGATTAAATTTGCCAGTTTGGGGCAGAAAATTATTGACCCCAGAATAGCGCAGTTGCAAAAGGTGGAATGATGAAAGCCTGTACTAGTTTAAGTTGCCAAGGTGAGTATAAATTGATATCTTCCAATATAATTACCATCTTTTTACAACAAACTTTGTATGTCCATTTAAAGTAATTTCTCTACTTCCAGTAACAAAATATGAACTATAAATTTGTCTGTGGTAAAACCTATACAAGAAAAGATATATTTAGCATTATTGGGCTTCTAGAAGAACCAAAAGGTGGTAATTGGTACACAGGCTATACACGACATGAAGGAGATTATTTTATTTTTTGTAATATAGGTATTCCTGGTAGAACAGGTCATGACTATAATAATCACTTTATAGGAGATAATTTAATCTGGTTTGCAAAAAATGATACTAAAATACACCAGCCCGAAATTCAGAATTTGATTAACCTAAAAGTCAAAAAATATATATTTATCAGGTCAAGTAATCAACAACCTTTCACATATATAGGTTTAGGAAAAGCAAAATATTTTGAAAAAAGTTCACCCGTAAAAATTATCTGGGAGTTCATTGATGAAGATGAAGTTAATCCAGTTAGGTTAGCAGAGGAAGTAACAGAAACAGAAACATATTTTGAAGGAGCGACTAAACTAATTAAAGTCAACGTTTATGAACGTAACCCTAGTGCTAGACAAAAATGTATAGAACACTATGGCGTAATATGTCAGGTTTGTAAATTTAGTTTTGAGAAGGTATACGGAGTCATTAGTGAAGGTTATATCCACGTCCATCATTTAAAGCCATTATCAGAAATTGGTAAAGAGTATGAGCTTGATCCAATAAAAGATTTGCGTCCAGTCTGTGCCAATTGTCACGCAATGCTTCATAGAAAAAAACCAGCTTATACTATTGATGAACTCAAATCTCTTATTCGGAATAATGCCTAATATAAAAAAAAGAGTGAGAGAAGGCATATCAAGCGCCTGTAATCTCTCACTCTGGTATTTGTCACTGTAGTGTTCAGGAATATGTCTAAGCGCTGCCCTTTATTTTAGGGGGCTAATGTGTATATCAGTGACAACGCCCACACACATTTAATATTCCTGGCGCGACAAATACCAAGGTTAAATATCAAAACCGTTATCAATTATCAAGGTAATTTGATTCTTGATTAACTCTATTAACAAAAACCCTTCTGTTTTTTGTCTTCTATAATTTAGCTCAGTTAATCTGATTATTGTTGCCATTTTGGCAGGTTTTTAGATTTGGGTTATCGCTTGATTTCTGGAGTTAATAGTTTTCATTTCCGAAGATTAGGAAAAAAATAGATATAGCGTTTCCCAATCATACAAGGTATATGATAGCCCCTTCATCGTAAGGGGTAGGGTCCTGTACCTCACTAAATAGAGAAACGCTGTAATGAAAACCTTGTAATTAGGGATTTTCACTATTATTCCCTCTGGTGACAGAGCTTTGCTATGCCCTAGTTACCCTGAGCGCACCATTCGGGTAGAGAGGACAGTTATAAAGCGTTGAGAGGCATATTAGCGTGAAATTGTCGGTAGAGAAGTTTGTGGAGGAATATCCATTAACTTTACTGAGGGTTCTTTTCTGTGATTTATTCCCTGTGGCTGTTGTGGTGACATAACCCTCGCCGATAAATGTGAATCAGCTTTCCAAGGGGTAATATGATTGGGTGATTGCAGTGGTACAAAAACTGACTGATGGTTTACAGTCTTTGGTTCCCATTTGGGAGAATAGTTGATAGTTAAAGGCTTTGAGGTATAGACTTTGATAGGTTTGCGGACTTTTTTAGCCTGGGGTCGACGGTCTATTGATTTAAAAATCATCGAGCAACCACCAGCACAACTGAGGGCGATCGCAAATACCAACCATAATGGTGTGGGATTCTTCTCTGGAAAAGATGTTGTAATTGGTGTTTCAACGACAGCTGCGATTTCTTCTGGTTCTACCTGATCTGGACTCCCTGCGTAAACTAAGCTATACAAAGCTACGGCTGTACTTCCCATCAGGATTGTTAATAACCCAGTCAATAATAACCCTGGATGACGTATCAGCAGATGGATAAAAATATTTGAACTACTGATGGATTTCGATTGAGTCTTTTTGCGCCTTTTGATTGGCTTTGGTGGATACTGTGGGCTTTGAGTATGTTCCATGATAACTTTCACATTGATCCGATCCCCTGTAGGCAATGATTGTACTTGACGAGTCAGCCATCAGGTATCCGTAGCAATATTTCGGAATTTAGTAGCTTTTTTTTCAGTCATTTAGGCTACCAAATCCCAAATTTTTGCTGAAATTGCCTATTTTAGTGAATTGTTAATTTGGTTCTGAGGAGGATTTCTGACTAGAAGATTTTTCTAAGGCTAATTGAATTAACCGATCTACTAGTTCCGGAAAACTAACCCCACTATTAGCCCAGAGTTGGGGATACATACTAGTAGCAGTAAAGCCTGGTAAGGTGTTGATTTCGTTAATCAATATTTCTCCAGTAGCTTCGAGATAGAAAAAATCTACCCTAGCTAAACCCGCAGCGTCCACAGCTGCAAAGGCTTGTAAAGCCATATCTTGGATTTGACGACTCACAGTATCTGGTATGGGGGCGGGAATCAGTAAATCTGCTTGCCCGGCTGTATATTTAGTTTCATAATCGTAAAAATCGCTGTTGAAAGTAATCTCTCCAACGATAGAGGCTTGAGTTTGATCATTACCCAATACGGCACATTCTACTTCTCTCGCCAGTACCCCTGCTTCGACTATAATCCGTCTATCGTAAGTAGCAGCATTATCTAGGGCTGTTTCTAATTCGGAACGCGATCGCACTTTGGTAATACCCACTGATGAACCTAAGTTGGCCGGTTTGACAAAACAGGGATAGTCTAATGCTGCTTCAATTTCATCGCAGAGTTTAGGAAATACACAAGGATTTGACCATACTTGCGCTCTGGTTAAGGCTTTGTATTTTACCTGGGGTAATCCGGCTTGCTGAAAGACCATTTTCATGGCGATTTTATCCATACCCAAGGCTGAACCTAATACTCCGGAACCGACAAAGGGAACTTGCATTAATGTCAGTAATCCCTGAATTGTACCATCTTCGCCGTTGGGGCCGTGGAGAATGGGAAACCAAACCTCTACTTCTGTGACTTGATCAGGGATTTTCCACGGGTTCAAGTTTTGCGGTTCTAACTGGGGAATACCAGTTGCTAGAATCTTTTGGGCTAGTTCTCCGGCTAACCAGCAACCATTTTTCTGAATATAAAAAGGCAATATTTCGTATTTGCTGGCATTTTGTTCAGCACTTAATGCTTGCGCGATCGCTCGTGCTGAATTAATTGAAACTTCATGTTCCCCGGAACGTCCCCCAAATAGCAATCCCACCCGCAGTTTAGTCATTTTTAGTACCTTTTTGTTTTCTCTGGCTGAGAGTTTATCACAACCTGCTATGGGGGCTATATTTTTTTTGGTGGGTTTTAAGGAACCGCAGAGACACGGAGAACACCGAGAAACTTGATATTTTGTTTACCATCATGCCAAAATTAGGTAATACTAATTCTGTGTGAGGATGGGCTGAAATCTCAGGTTTACTGCAATTCAAATTCATCAAATTTGACTACATCTGAATCGGGTTTTGTGGTATCAAAATAATAGCTGGTTACTATTCCTGTGCCTGTGTCAAAGATACTAAAAACAGTGATGTCGTTACTCGCTATGTAGGGAATGGGTTGACCTTTTTCATCTAATAAGGGTGCAATTGTGGGGATGATTGGTTCTAATCCGTAAGGATCACCCAGGGTAGTATATTCTTCTTGGTATCCATTGGGTATTTCTCGTTTTTTTTCACCCAAAGCCGCACCATAAGAGTTACCAACATTGGATGTTTCTAGAAAGTGCATTCCACTGGCAGGGTTAGCGCGTCTCAAACCCTATTGACAGTGGGATTCTAGGAGAGGATTG
>NZ_CAWUOL010000089.1:0-20628 GCF_963923915.1 Nodularia chucula CCY0103
ACCATATTTTGGGTTATTTTTATCACCTCTTTCTTAACATTCAACACTTCTGATCACAAACAGATAATTACCCAGCAAGATTAAATTTCCACCCATCACTTCAAATGTTTAGTCCATCTATAGATACCTTTGCGGATGATAGTTTTTAAAAGATATTATACGCTATAAAAAGCACAATCGAATAGTAATAAACCAGTTCTTGTTTAGGTGGGGACGAATCCCCATCTGAATTATCCCTCTTGTTCAAGAAAATAAATATTGTTCAATTTCAGGTTTTTGACGACGTAGAACAGTGATTGCTTGCTGCTGGATTTGACGAACTCGTTCTCGACTGACATTCATTTTCTCGCCAATTTGAGCCAAAGTCAGTTCTTGATCGTTCTCTAATCCAAAGCGCAAAATTAATACTTCACGCTGTGTTGGTTTGAGGGATGCTAATAAACTATTCAAATCTTGGCGCAGAAGTTCTTGGGTGATATGCTCGTTGGGAGATATGCCTCCATCTGGCAAAAGTGCATTAAGTTCTGTGTCTTGATTATCTCCGACCTTGACATCTAAAGAAATTGGCTGACGAGAGGTGCTGAGAAAATCTCTAATCTGGCTTGGTTGTAAGTTTAAAGTTTCAGCAATTTCTGTAATACTGGCCGGACGACCAAGTTTCTCAAACAGTTCTCGCTGTACTTTTTTGATTTTGTTGAGTTGTTCGGTGATATGAATTGGCAAGCGAACAGTACGGGACTTTTCCGCTATCGCTCGTGTGATTGACTGCGTAATCCACCAATAGACATAAGTTGATAACTTGTAGCCACGATTTGGGTCAAATTTTTCCACCCCTCTTTGTAAACCTATTGCCCCTTCTTGCAGTAAATCCAAAAATTCTAGATTGCGCTTCTGATACTTTTTGGCAATGGAAACCACCAGGCGCAGATTTGCTGTCACCATCTTTTGTTTGGCTCGTTGACCAAGTTTTTGAATTTGAGCTACCTCAGCTTCACTTTTTTCAACATCAACAGCTAATTCGAGAATTGTTGGTTCTCGGTCTAGTTGTTGGGTGAGTTCATTTCTTCTTTGCTCAATTGCCATCATCTGCTGTACCTGCCTACCATAAGCAATTTCTTGGTCTGCGGCCAGCATTGGATAACGACCAATCTCCTGCAAATAGATACGAACCATGTCTGGACTCAGGCTGGACATACAACAAAACCGTTTTTTGATAATTAGACGAACCTAAGATTATAGATCAAATAGCTGATTGACTCTCCCCGGCATGAATGACCGGGGATTCAAACTGATGCTACGAACGAGGCTAAAGCCATCGTTCTCCGCTTTTTACAGTTATTCTTCCAGAGAAAAACTCTCTGTGGGACAGTCAAAAGTCCCCTAACAGTCTTGGCTAAATCTAAATTTAGCTGTTCCTTTACCTTTTTTAAAATATTTGCACATCCATTAGTATCGGCGTTGACCTTGATACTTTTTGCTGTGACAAAAAGACCTCTAAACACTCGCTTTCCTGACGATTTCCACCCTTCTGACTTATTGCCAAATACAGGTACAGTATCGCCATCTAAAAAGCTAGATTGGCTAGTGTAGCTCTCCTCTGTTTCTACAAAGTTAATACCATAGATTTGACACAACTGAGATATTCTCTCTTTTAGCTTTGCGGTAGGAATCTGCACAAATGTTTGATTATTTTGAGAACCAATATTTATGCCATTTTTATTGCCTTTATTCCAGCCAAAAACAATATTACCAATTCCGTGACTAATGCAGTAGTTAATTACAATTCTTGCCGCTTTGTTGACAGCATCCCTCATCTGGCGATTCCGTTTTTCAGTTATATGGGCTAATCGCTGACTCCAAAAACCTTGAGGTTTGCCTTCTTTTAACTTAGATACTATTTTGTTGTACCACTGGTTTAGACTTTTAAGTTTTCGTCCATCGACAATAAAACTTGTTCCAAGATTGGAAACGCAAGTCAACCAATTGTTTACACCAGGGTCAATCCCAAGTGCTAGTTTTGAATTTAGCTTAGTAGCTACAGGCTTAACTCTGTATGCAAACTCGGCATAAAGGCAACCATTGCGAGGAAGTATTCTTAACTCCTTAATATCTTCAAACTTAATGTTAATAAGAAAGGAATTTCCAGAGTTACTAAAACTTCCTACGTTGTGGACACCTAGCTATTTTGTCTCAACGGCTGGTAATATTTCGACTGAAGCAGTAAAGAATTACATTGCACAGCAAAGAGATTGACTCACTGGCAGGTTAAAACCTGCTAATTCCTTTTCATCCCCCCTGGCTAAAGCACGAACAACGCAACTGCGTTGCTATTTCTCAGGGGTTTTCAAGCTAACCTTTATAATTTTTCTAGCTTTGAGTAGTTACAATTGGACTTGCAATTGCAACCTCTGCCACAATCGTGTGTATCTTTGCTGATCATTTGTAGTCCGTACCGCCAGAGATATTGCCTTCTTGGAACCGACCACAATTGCTAATTTCCTGGCACGGGTAAGTCCAGTGTAGAACAAGTTCCGTGACAGCATGATGTAGTGCTGCATATATAGTGGAAGTATCACCACTGGATACTCACTGCCTTGGCTTTTGTGTATAGTTACACTCCATGCCAACGTAATCTCATTGAGGTCAGCATAATCGTAAACCACAGGACGACCACCGTAATCTACCTCCACCTCCTGTTCTTCCGTATTAATACGAGAGATAGTCCCCAAATCCCCATTAAATACCTCCCGATTGTAGTCATTCATTTGCTGGATAATGCGATCACCTACCCGCAAAATCATCCCACCCCGGTTAATTTCGGTTTTCTCTGGTGCGGGAGGATTGATCAGCTGCTGCAATACGGCATTCAAATTCCGAGTTCCAACCAATCCCCGTGACATTGGACAAAGAACCTGGACATCAGTAGCGGGATTAAAGCCCAGCCGGGGAATAAAATCAGTAACCAACTCGCTAATTGCTTGGACACCATGCTCCGGCTGATGACCACCACCATGCCACAGACAGTCTGACACAGGATTGTCCGAAATCGCTTCCATCATTGGATAATCGCCTTGGTTGATTTGATGTGCGGCGGTGATAATTGCACTCTGTTGAGCTTGCCTGAATACTTGCGTTAGCCGGACTACTGGCACTTGCAGCGATGTAATCATATCAGCCAGCACTTTACCAGGGCCAACTGAGGGTAACTGGTCGATATCGCCGACTAATAATAGTTGCGCTCCTTGAGCTACGGCTTTGACCAAGGAATATGCTAGAAACAGGTCAAGCATACTAGCTTCATCCGCAATGATAGCTGTATAAGGCAGGGGATTTTCTTGATCACGCTTAAAGCCCATTGAACGAGGGTCAAATTCTAGCAAGCGATGTATGGTTTTTGCCTCAAGCCCGGTCATCTCACTCAATCTTTGCGCTGCCCTCCCAGTTGGTGCAGCCAGGGCGACTGATTTGCCCATTGCTTTCCACAAACTGACTATCGTGTGCGTAGTGAAGGTTTTTCCAACGCCAGGGCCACCAGTGAGAACCATTACTGGAGAGTAAGCTGCTTTCTCTACCGCTTGCTGTTGCTGTGGCGATAGTTGAATCTTGTGACTAGCGGTAAAGCGCTCAATCCAAGCCCGAACACGGGACATATCTTGTGCAATCGGCTGGTGCAACCGTCGAGATATCAATTGGGCAAGGTTTTGTTCAGTATGGAAGAAAGTGGGCTTGAAACACAGCAGTAATTTCTCCCCAAAGTCCCCCCGAACAATTTCTCTCACCAAATCCTCTCTTGCACCCATGTCTTTAATAATGCTGGCGATCGCATCTTCCGTTGGTTGATGATCATCTGTTATTAGCAGTTTGGTAACTTTCTCAATTAGTTCTAGCTGTGGCAGATAACAATGACCGTCCTCGGCAGCTTCACTCAGGGCGTGGATGATTCCGGCTTGGTAGCGAAACTCTGAGTCAGGAGCAACCCCTAGATTACGAGCAATTTTATCGGCAGTGAGAAAACCGATGCCGTATATGTCGGTGGCGAGTTGATAAGGGTTTTCGGTTACGGTGGCTATTGCTCTTTCTTGATATTGCTTGTAAATTTTTACAGCATAGGTGGTGGAAACACCGTGGCTTTGCAGAAATATCATCACTTCCTTGATGGCCTTCTGCGTTTCCCAGGCGTTCTTGATTAACTTAACTCGCTTTTTGGCGATACCTTGAACTTCGATGAGGCGGTCAATTTGATTGTCAATAATCTCCAACGTCTCTAGCCCGAAGTGAGCAACGATACGTTTGGCTGTGACCGGGCCAACCCCTTTGATTAACCCACTACCCAAATATTTCTCGATTCCAGTAAGTGTGGCAGGTTTGGTTTCCTGATAATTGGTAACTTGGAACTGTGGTCCATACTGTGGATGTTCACGCCAGAAACCTGTTAACTCAAGTGTCTGCCCTGGCTGAATGTTGGCGAAACTACCAACGATTGTAGTTAAATCTTTAGATCGGGGACGCACCAGACGCGCCACAGTGTATCCGGATTCTTCCGAGTGAAATGTGAGGCGTTCCACTACTCCGGTGATGGTTTCGTAGTGGAGAGTTGCGTTGACTTGTTGTTGCGAGAGATTTGGTAAAGTGGACATTATTGGTAATAGTTTATAAGGTTATTAACCCTTAATAGTTAAAAGAAGCATCATTATAGTACACTTATACTAAACAGTAAGAAATAATTGCTTATCAATATAAAGTAATCACATCGCATCTGCCATGCCAAAGCGTCTTCTTGTAGTTGAATCCCCTGGTAAAGTCAAAAAACTCAGTCAAATTCTGGGTACAGATTGGATCGTCCGCGCCAGTTGTGGTCATATCAGAGAACTGAGTAACGATGGTGATGATTCACTGGGCTTCAGCATTGATGGAAGCAATATCAAATGTCACTACATCCCTCGTGATCAACGAGCCAAAGAAACTATTCAAAAACTCAAAGCCGCAGTCAAACAAGTTGATGAAGTCGTCTTAGCAACAGACCCAGACCGGGAAGGTGAAACCATCGCTTGGCATCTCAAGGAAGTATTGGGATTGAAAGAACCCAAACGAGTGGTGTACACGGAAATTACGGCAGCAGCAGTCAGAACTGCGATCGCTAACTCCCGAAAACTCGATTTTAACTTAGTGGGTGCGGGACTGTGCCGGGATTGTCTGGACAAGTTGGTAGGCTACAAAGGCAGTCCCTTGGTGTGGGCATTAAATAATGGGGCTAAAAGTGTTGGTAGAGTCCAAAGTGCGACATTACATTTGATTTGCCAACGAGAAAGAGAAATTCAGACGTTTGTTCCCCAGGACTACTGGAATGTTTTTGTTGATTACGCTGAAGGATTTCGGGCTTTTTACAACGGGACAACTGATTCTCGCCTAGAAGCGCAGCAGCAAGAAATTGACACTAATGATGATGCAGCTACAGGTAGCAAAGAAAAACCAGAATCTAAACGTGTTGTATCTGAAGCTGAGGCGACAAGGTTAGTTGAACAAGCGCGGCAACATCCTCACAAAATTATCCAAATCGAAGGTAAAACCGTCAATCGTCAACCACCGCCCCCTTTTACGACTTCTACACTACAACAAGCAGCCGGTTCTAAGTTGAGATTTTCCCCAGATAAAACCATGCAGGTGGCACAAAAGCTATATGAAGCTGGGTTAATCACATATATGCGAACAGACTCGGTGATGCTAAGTCCTGAGTTTTGTACCAGCGCTCGGCAATGGTTGGAACAAAACGACCCTGAGAATGTACCGCACCAGGTAGCGAAACACCGTAGCAGCAAGTCGGCTCAAGAAGCACATGAGGCTATCCGTCCTACAGATGTGTTTCGCCCTTCAGTAGAACTACGTGCGGAATTACCAGCTGATGAATTCAACCTGTACGTAATCATTTGGAAACGTGCGATCGCTTCTCAGTGTAAAGCCGCCCAACTCCGCAAAACTCAAATAATCACCCAGTCAAGAAACCTGTTATGGCAGGCCAGAGGACAAGTAATTGAGTTCTACGGTTATGCGCGATATTGGAATAATCTCAGCAAAGATTCAGATTTACCTGCTTTAAAACAAGGACAAGCGCTAACCTTAGAAAATGCGGGACATGAGAAAAAACAAACCCAGCCACCACCACGCTACAGTGAACCAAAACTTGTACAGGTAATGGAGCGCAAAGGCATTGGTCGCCCTAGCACTTATGCTCCCACTGTAGCCACTCTTAAAAAACGGGCTTATGTAGAGTTGAAAAAAGATAATCTGCAACCCACAACTTTAGGTTTAGAGGTTGACGCTTTTTTACAGAAGGCTTTACCCGATTTACTGGAAGCTGAGTTTACAGCCAAAATGGAAGATGCCCTCGATGCGATCGCCGATGGGAAACAGGGCTGGCAGCAATATCTCAGTGGCTGGAATCATGATTACTTTGTACCTGCACTCTCCAAAGCTAAAACCTTAGTTGCAGGTGCATCAAATGGTACAACTTCTGTTGAGCGTAAGTTTGAAACTTCCAAAACTCACTGTCCTCAGTGCAATAGTTTGATGTCCAAAATACCCAGTACCAAAGTCAAGAAAAAGTATTTCCTTAAGTGTACCAGTGGTTGTGAAAATGTGGTGTTGTTTTGGAGCGATCGCTCTAAGACTTGGGAAACACCCCACAGCAAAGAAAGCGAACCAAAACCCCCAGCTAAGATAACTTCGCATCCTTGCCCTGTGTGCCATTCGCCTTTAGAGGAGTACAGCTATACCAAGGATGGACAGCAGAAAACAATGCTTCGGTGTTCAGGACCTAAATCTCGTCAGGACAAGAAACATAAGGATGTGGCTTACTTTAATACAGCGAAAGGGTGGTGGAGTCCAAAGTTTGGGGAATTAAGTTGAGCTTACCTCAAAACAGAAAAGTTAATTATCATCCAAAGAATCATCGCCGACATAACGCATTTTGGATCGGTGTGTATCGCTAATTATGGGCAGGTGCGATAGAATTTTGGGCTAATTTATTAAACTGCAAATACTTTTGGTATTAATGAAATTTTTGCCTTGTGTTTATAGATTGCTACAAGCTGCTCTAATCGTTCAACAAAATTTTCCTGAAGAATAGAGTAGTTAGCTTGATTAGTAACAATCAGTGATAACTCATTTGCCCATTGTTCATAATTTGAACTACCAATAATACCAATAGAAGACTGAATATAGTTAACAAGAATGTTGTTGTTGAAACCAAAGCCGTCTTCACCCCATATGCAACCACATTGCAGTAAATATTCGTAGTCCGCAAACACTTTAAACTGGGGATTCCATCTAGGGGCATCGCTTCGGTAGTGGACGAAACCATTGCTGTCAAATATTTCTTGTTGCCATAGAAGTTGCTGTAAAGAGCAGCAAGTGCTAGGAGAAACAAACTGTTTCCCTTGGCGAATCACACTACCATTGCGGATGACATCGCGGCGACGCTGCTGCCTTGCCATGCTGTATCGAAGATGGGGATGTTGTTTAAAGTCCTGACGTATTGAGGCAACAAATTCAGGCGTTATGCTATTATCATCGTCCAGATATGAAACAATATCACCACCAGATGCATCTAGTCCTAGATTACGAGCGTAGCATAAACCAAAGCCACTGCTCGCTTTAGGGTGTTCCATTTCAATGTAACTAATAGCGCAATTAGTTATTGCCCTGATGCTGGTAATGATATCTCTAGTATCAGGATTAGCACCATCATTTATGACAATCCACTCAAAATTGTGGTCAGTTTGACTTTGAATACTTGGCAGTGCAGTAGATGCTATCTGCATAGGTCTATTGTAAGTTGCAGTGATAATTGATAATTTCAAAGCTCTATACCTCTATCAGTTGGTTGTGTTATTGTTGTATTGATCGCAGATTCAATTTGTTGCCATCTTGCTACATCCTCGTTTGTTATACCTCTGGCAGTTTCAATTTTATTACTGACAAGAGTTAGTCGAATCAGAGTTAGATTTTCATTGCTTCTGGTAAGCGTTAAACTTTGCGTACTGCTATTAAAGGTGATTTGGTAGTTATTACCTTCCAAGACAAATAAATTTTCTTTTTCTGTGCGAATAAATTGGGGATAGGCATTTGCTTGTTGCCCAAAGAATGCTATAGCTATGGGGGCAATTATAGTAGAGCGTTGCATTTGTTCTTGCTGTAATTGCTGGTAGTTCCATTTTTCAAGTTCTATGCTCAATTCCATTTTTACTAGACGTTCTGCTAATATTGCCATTTCTATAGGACCTACACCTCCTGGTACGGGTGTAATATTCTGGGGGATGCTGTAAACACTGCGATCTACATCGCCAACAGCACCATTCGCTGTAGGTGTAAAGCCACCATCAACAATTAAGCGATGAGAGGAGAGTACATAGTCCGTGAAAACTCCTTGTCTACCGGTGACTGATACAACAATGTCAGCTTCTCTAGTTCTATTTAAGTCATCGCCGTCTTCCAAACAGAAACAATTGATTCGGCTTGCTTGTAAATATTTCAAGACACCATTACCGACAAAGCCACCTCCGCCAACAACTGCCACATTGGAATCCCTGTCTGCATAGGATTCCACAATTCTGGCAATTCCTTGAGCAGTAGCACAACTTTTAAATAAATTGTTACTTTTCCTGCGGACGATATCTATATCTTTTTCTGGTTTTAATAGCTGAATTGAGCTTGTAAACTTAGTTGGAATTGGGTACTGAACAATAGCAGCAGTCATCTTGCTGTCTTCATTAATGGATTCGATAATGTTTTCAAATTGCTGTACTGCAATCTTAGATGACAACACCATATAATTAGGAATAACGCCAATAGCGTTGAATGTTGCTACTTTTTGCTCGGCTGATATTCTGGCTGCTTCATATCTACCTTTTAATTCATTGTTGGTATTTTCTGAAGCCTCAAATCTGATAATTGCTACTTCTTTTTGAGATGCTTGAAATAAGCATTTATATTTTTGGCATTCTTGCTTTATATGTTCTCGTATTAACTGTCCATCTATGAGTGTCATTTAATATGATGTTAAATTTGAAGAAGAAAATTGTAAATCGTATGTTACAAAAAAATAAGTTCTTAATGCCTAATAGTATGAGGAGAACAACGCGATTTTGTTAGGTGCTTGGGTATTTTAAATGTTGTTGGATATTTATATCTATTTGTGCCGACTTACTTGGTCGTTTAGTGATTTCACCAACTTCTTGTCCATTAAAAGAAACCCAGTTAGTGACGTAGCGTTCAGTGTCATAAAAACCACTAAATTCAATATTGCTATCAGAACACTTATTCTTGAACCATTGTTCTGCTTCTTGTTCTGTCTTGAATGTTCTAGCATCCACTTCTTCAGGGGAAAGATTCCAGTTTGTATTATCATACAAATCGCAAACATAATGTACCATAATTATTTCTCCTTGCTAGAAATCTTGTATTTATCTTAATATTTTGAAAATATTAAGTATATAGACTTACTTTAACACAAATAAATAGTAGCAGAATCCAAAATCTGGAAAATCAAGAAACTAAATAATCCTCCAATTGGCTTTGTTGCTTACGACGCAAAATAGTGATTGCCTTCTGTTGGATTTGTCGAACTCGTTCTCGACTTAGTTTTAAGCGTTTACCAATCTCAACTAAACTAAGCGGCTGCTGATTTTCTAATCCAAAGTGTAAGATTAATACTTCTCTTTGGATAGGTGTCAAAGATGCCAGCATACTTTTAATATCTTGACGCAAAAAATCAAGGTTAATCTCTTCCTCTGACTTATTTTCATTAAGAATGATACTTATTAATTCGAGGTCTTGCTCCTCCCCAATTCGTAAATCTAAAGAAATTGGTTGGCGAGAAATACTTAAATATTCACGAATTTGATTCGGTTCAAGATTTAGAGCTTGAGCAATTTCTGGTAGTGTGGGATTACGACCCAAAATCTGAGACAATTCTCGCTGTATTCTCTTAATTTGATTCAGTTTTTCAACAATGTTAATCGGCAACCTAATTGTCCGAGATTGCTGGGCGATAGCACGAGTAATTGCCTGAGTGATCCACCAATAAGCATAAGTAGACAATTTATAACCTCTTGTGGGGTCAAATTTCTCAACACTACGCTGTAAACCGAGCGTTCCCTCTTGAATCAAATCGAGAAACTCAACATTACGATGTTTGTATTTCTTAGCAATTGAAACTACCAATCGTAAGTTAGCAGTTATCATTTTTTGTTTAGCTCGCTCTCCTTGCTGAAAAATTGTGACTATTTCTGATTCACTTTGACCAATATAGTCAGATAATTCTGCCAAACTTGGTTTTCTATCTACTTTTTTTTGAAGCGTATTCTTGATTTCTTTAATGGAAATCATCTTCTGCACTTGATGTCCGTAAATAATTTCCTCTTCTCCTGATAATAAAGGAAATTTGCCCATTTCTTTTAAAAAAATATGAACTAAATCTGAACTAAGTAATGACATAAAAACTCACCTCAATTCCTACAGAAATTATACCCTAGTTTTTGAGTATTTTTGTGGGTAAAATGTTTGAAATTAGAGATTTTTGAAAGTTAATTTATCTCCAACTTGAATATTAGATATACCAGCAGGTAGTTCTAGAACTTTGTTTGCTCTACTGCCAAAATAAACAGTACAAGGGGCTTGATAACAAGGTTGAGCATTGTGTATTACGGTAGTCACCAGACCATTATCGAGATAAATAATATCAAGAGGAAAACGAACTTGGTGCATCCAAAACCCAACATTCTCGTACTGATCGCCTAGCTTGAATAACATTCCTCGGTTGCTGGGTAAACTAGCACGAAATTTTAATCCCTTCTCTAATTCTTTAGGCTTAGTTGCAACCTCTAAATAAAATGTTTGCTCGTTTTGGGTAAATTTTTGGGTAATGGGTAATTGCTGAGGACGAGTTTGGAAGTATGCTACAGTAGTCATTCCAATAATCAAACATATTCCAGCTATTGGTCCCGCTATATTTAGAATTTTCAGACCCATAAGATATGGGCCTATCTTGGTTTTTGAAATTTGCATAACTATCCAAAAATATTTACATTACCAACGCTAAACATAGATGAATCAACTGGACTAGACGGTAGTCCTTGAAGGTCAGCCTTGTTCCGCATGGTTTCAACTTTGTCAGCTTCTCTAATCGCTAGAGGATTAATATTTTTTCTCGCTTCTAACAAAGAAGTTAATGTAATTTCCAGTGGTGGTAATTCATCTAGTCCAAAAGTATCCTGTGGAAACATTTGGCAGAAAGTTGTAGCTGCTGCTCTTTCTACAATGGTTTGGATTTCTGCACCGACACAACGCTGTGTTTCCTTAAGCAATCGTCGCCATTCTTCATCAGTAAATGGATTGCCATTACGGAAACGCTCATCAAATCTTTTCAAGTGAATTTTAAATATTTTGTGTCGTTCTCCGTTATTAGGTAAATCTACCTTGAAAATTTCATCAAATCGTCCACATCTGGTAAGTTCAGGTGGCAGTAAGTCTAAATTGTTAGCTGACGCAATAATTAATACATCACTGGTACGCTCTTGCATCCAGGTCAACAGCATCCCTGCTAACCGTCTAGATAAATCATCTTCCCCAGCAAATCCCTTATCAAAGTCGTCGAGATAAAAGATGATGCGGTTGATTCGATCCACCAGCCCCAGTAATTTTTTCAGCTTGTACTCCGCGAGGTTGCCGTAACTGCGGAAGTTGCCCCATTCGACAATAATTAAGGGCGCACCCAAACGTTGAGAACAAGCTTTTGCCGAGTGAGATTTACCCGTTCCTGGTGGCCCAACCAACAACACACCCTTGGGCAGTCGTATATTGTAAGCTTTAGCCAGTGGTGTAGTCAGTCGTTTGTATTTCTTAAACGATTCTTGCATCAGTTCCAGTCCGCCAACTTCAATCGCCGGGGGCTGAAGAAATTCAATGTTGTAAACCCGCTTGAGTAGATTAATTTTGTAAGCAGAAAGTTTTTCAACTGCTGTTATATTATCGGTGATAACAGAATGGACACCATACTCATGGACACCATACTCAATATCTGCAATGTACATTCCTACCGCCGCGATCGCTAAATCATGAATTTCCGATTCACTATAAACTTCTCTTAAAATTTGCGGTAAATAAGCCGTGATTTCCTCGACTGTTGGTAATTCCTGAGTAACAGTAGGCACTTGAGCCGCAATATCAGGCGAGAGACTAGCATTAGGTCCAAGTAGAATAGCTGTTTTTTTTGAGTTACGATTGTAGAGTTTAAGATTAATCAGTGCTGATTTAATCCACTCGGAAGTCAGGAAGAAATCAGGGTCAGTTGTATTAGTACCCAACCACGGAAATATCCCTTCTAGTATCAAAATGCCTTCCAGGTTGGTAGTTTTCCAGAATCGCAAAATTTCAAAATAATGTTCACGCCTGGATTTAGCAGTGATGGGTTGATATTCTCCTACTAGCCGTAGAGTTAATTCACCCTCGTTAATTTGCAGTTGGTGAAGATGGTCATCTTCCAATGTCCACAGATAGCAGTTTATCGCTTGGGCATTGGATTCTCTGGCAATACTGGTGAGTAATCGCACCCTCTCTGGTAGTGGAGATTCTAGGGCGATCAGTGGATTTTTCAGGTGTATGAGGTCGAATAGTTCTTGGATTAATCCAGAATTCATTGGTTACTGAGATTAACGTCCTCATGATCATAAATTTTGTGTAATTTATTATCTACACCCAAATTTACTAACTTCAACTCATACTTTTGGGGGATAGAAGTGGCTGAAAGCTAGAAAACTCGTTTAGAACTAAAATTGCTACGCAAAATTCAGTGAAGTATGACTCACAAAAAATGAACTTATTACCACCGGAAATTCGTAGTCAATTACCCAGTCTTTATTCTCAAGAAAAAATTGCAGATCCTATTGTATACATCAAGTTTTTCAATCCATTGTCGAATTGGACTTGGTATGCAACTGAGTTCGATGGTGAAGATACATTCTTTGGTTTGGTACAAGGTTTTGAAGAGGAACTAAGTTATTTCAGCCTGACTGAACTACAAGAATATCGCGGCAGGCTAGGTGTTGGTATAGAACGAGACTTACATTTTCGCCCAACTCCATTATCAAAATTAAGACGAAATTAATTAGAAAAAGCAGGATCACCTTTAACGATCCTGCTTTCCCCGCTACGCAAATTTTTTTGACAATTTATGGAGGCTGTTATGAACCAGCAATCACTTTATTATTCTATCAATCAAGCTGTTTCTGATGGTAGTCAAAGAGAATGGACTTCAGAAGAAATTAATTTTATTGATAGCAACTTAGAACTGCAAGAAGAATTAAACAATTGGTTACAAAACTCCATCAGTGACGGATGTTGGCATCCTGAAAATTACAAGATACTAAAATCTATGACCAGTAGTTTATCAGTATCATTTGACCACAAGATACTAAAATCTATGAGCAGTAGTTTAACAGCATCATTTGAGCAATCAACTTTAAATTATATTTCAGATGAGGTAGAAGATATTCCATTTTAAGGGCAGATAAAAATTTCCTCATGATCTGTTGTTTGGAGATTTAATATCCAAATTGTTGATATTGAGATGTTCAATTAAGCCTCGCACATTTCCACGGGGCTTATGAACGCTACGCGAAATTTCAATGAAAATATTTTGGACAAAAAAAATGGATATTCAAAACACACTAACTCTAGCTATTGAAGTTATCTTTTGGGCAATGATTGTTTTAATGCTCAACGATTTTATCAATGGACTTTTCTTGTTACAGCCTCAACCTCAATATACAGTGATTTCTGCACAACCCCCTTCACCAGTTGCAGAAACCAAAGATATTCCTAATCCTGTTGTTGTGGAATCTGAAGCACCTCAAGAATATCAGTTTGAAGAAATTCCTGACCCTTGGGATTTGGAAATAGATTGTGAACCCAAAATAGGCGAAGCACAAACAGTAGTAGTACCATTCCCTACATTGAGATTACTACCACCTGCCCAAGTAACTCCACAACCGAAACGCCGTGGAAGACCAAAGAAATCCGCCGACAGTATTCAACCAACTGCTAAGACTGAATCTCGCAAGCGCGGCAGACCTCGTAAATCCGCTTAGTCCCTAATTAAATTACAAAATTTCAATCCCTCGGCTAAATACCGGGGGATTTTAGTTGGAATTAAACAATATGTGGACACCACCATTTAATTTGGAACTAAGTGAAATTGAACAATTTTGCCTGATGAGCTTAATTCCAACTGAGCCAAATAATGAAAGAATTGGTGATATCGGCTATCACCAATCCAAAATTGAATTTACCTTGGAATTTGCACCTTTGTTATCGCGTGTTGAAGCTTGGGCGCTATCCATGTACTTGGGTCCAACATACTACTATCGTAATATCAATTTGAGTTTGGCAAATGTTCTTCCTGCTAGAGAAGACAGAGACAAGTTTTTGCTTATCGCTAAAGCAGCTACAATTGCACTTGTGAAAATTCCAGCAATCACACTCACTGAATTGCAAACATTACCTCAGCCCACTTCAACTAAATATCAATATCTGAAGCGGTATAAAAAGTTATCTGTCGAAAGAATCAATAAATACCAGCCAGGGAGGAAAATTACAGAAACAACATTCACCAGCACGACCTATTGGCAAGATGTTGTAGGATTGATGCAGAGGTATAGTGAACAAGCAACTGCTGTCTTTCATATCAATCCCAATTCCATTTCGCAGGGGAGATATGTTGACCCCATTAAACGCAGAAATCGAGAAGGAGAAATCTTATTTCCTCCAAATATTCGATTTCAAGTTAGTAAGATTGAATCTCAAGAATATCAAGTTACCGAATCAGGACAAACTCGTGAGTTAATGGTTATCGAACTCAACGAACTTTAACTAACAGGATAGCCAGTTACTTATAATGTAGATAGCTGGCTATCCTGTTAGTTTATGACAAAGGAGAAAGTTTTTATGCCTGATACAACTGAAATCGACACTTCTGTAACCCCAGCAGAAGATAATGAAGAAGGCGGAATAGCTGGGCGATGGGAATCTGAAGATGAAGCAGATGGTACTGTTTTTGAAAATGAAGAAAGTGAATAATAAACAGTAAAAATTACTGCTCAAAAAAGCCCTGTGAGGGGCTTTTTATTTGGAAGTTTTTTACGTAAATAAAATCAACGCCAATTTCAGTTCATTTAAGCGATCGCACACATCCAGCGATTGCCTCCGGCGGGCGTTCCGCCATAGCTTCTCAATTACAAAACAATGCAAGCAGCACACTGTGCATTGGCAGTCGCACTGAAATCTGCCCCAGATGACCCAGATTTTGCAAGCGCAAGACAACATCTACAAGCAGCGATTGCACTTTCTGACGAGTATCAGAAAGTTTGCTGGAGTATTTTCTGGAAAACATCACCTGAAAAACTCAAAAGGAAAATACGTTCTCAGTGCCACGAATTAGCATTCGATACCTATTCACACATGATTCAGTTAGGTCTATTGGTAAACGAGTATGCGGCTAACCAAACATCTCGCAACATCCCGCCGCCGCAGTCCTGGCAAGAATTTATTTTCACCCTTAAACGTGCTTTTGAGTGGATCGAACGAGAGCATTCAGCAGAAATCTACGTTAGACAATTGAGTTTGATTTGATAGCTGCTCTAGACAACTTCCAGAACAGCTAAGGCTACGCCAAATTTTTGTGAAACATTAATACATATCAATATGGTAAGCCAAATCTTTTCACAAGGCTCTCTGTTTGACCTACAAACTGTGTTGGACTATGGGGAGTCAGTAGTCAATGTTGCTCAAGAACTTACCAAATTATTATTTGATCACCGTGCCTTAAGCACCAAAAGCATTCAATCGCAGATGAACCGATATTTCCTCGGTACTGCGGCTGAAGGTGCATGGCAGTGGAAAGACGCTTATGAAGCAGTCGAGGTTGCGGCAATTTTATATCTGGGGCAAAAGGGTTTATCTGTGAATCCCCTCCAAGAACTACAAATGCTGGAATCACTTTGCCCGACTCATACCCGCCGTAGCGAAGAACAATTGCAACTACAGCAGTTCTCGACTCCTTTACCACTGGCATACTTGGTAGCATTAGCAGGGCAAATAACCAGCAATGATTTAGTGTTAGAACCATCGGCTGGTACTGGTATTCTAGCCCAGTTTGCCAAGCTCAAAGGTGCAAGTCTGATGCTCAATGAACTAGCAGAAGATCGGGCGAAGATTATCCGGCGACTGTTCCCTGGCGTTCCGTTGTTCTCTGTGAATGCCGAGCAAATAAACGACTATCTGGCGGGTAAAACTCAGCCATCTGTTGTGCTGATGAACCCACCATTTTCATCATCGCCCAAAATCAATAGCCGTAATCCTGATGCAACCCCTCGGCATATCAACTCAGCGTTACAGAGACTGTGCGATCGCGGACGGCTAGTGACAATTTCTGCTAACTGGTTCTCACCAAACAATCCTACTTGGCGAGATACTTTCATTAAGATGCAGGAGAAGGCAACAGTAGTGCTTTCGGTTGGAGTTAACGGCAGGGCTTACTCAAAGCACGGGACAACTATGGACACCCGAATTACGGTGATCGATAAAATCCCGGCTGCTAATCCTGCCGATATCCCCTGCATTCCTCAAACCCTTGAGCTTGGTGAAATACTGGCACTGATTGAGCGACTTCCCGCCCGACAAGCTTGGGAACGTTCTACTCCAAATGTGGCAACGTTCTCTAAGAAAGTCGTTAACTTGCCAAAACGCACTGCAATTGCACAACCAGAAACAGCATCAGAATTTACAGAGGTTGTTGCTCTTGATTATGAAGTTGTCGAGTGGACTGCGAACGAAGGTCTGAAGGATGCTCTTTACGAAACTTACCGTCCGCAACGGTTAAGAATTAAGAATGCTTTACCTCATCCATCTCTGCTGTGTGAAAGCGCAGCCCTAGCTCTTGTTTCTCCCCCGGTTCCCATCTACAAACCCCACTTGCCTCAGCACATCATCACTCAAGGATTGCTATCTGAGGCACAACTTGAAAGCGTGATATACGCAGGTCAAGCTCACTCAGAATTTCTGTCAGGTTCTTACTTGGTGGGTGATTCCTGGGACAATCTTACAGTTGCAGCAAATAGCGAAGAAAATGCCGTTAGATTTCGCCGTGGCTGGTTCTTAGGCGATGGTACAGGTGCAGGTAAAGGCAGACAGGTAGCTGGTATCATTCTAGACAATTGGTGTCAAGGTCGAAGAAAAGCCATTTGGATTTCCAAGAGTTCTGCACTAATTGAGGATGCTCGTCGAGATTGGTGTGCGCTTGGTGGTCGTGAAAAAGATATTATCGACCTCAGTAACATCAAACTAGGTGATCCAATCCCTTTCACCCAAGGCATTCTGTTCTGCACGTACTCAACCCTGCGTTCCGTCAGGTTGCCGCAGGCATCGCAAAAAGGAGGCAAAAGCCGACTCAAGCAAATCGTAGAGTGGGCGGGTGCTAATTTCGAGGGTGCGATCGCCTATGACGAGTGCCACGCAATGGGTAATGCAATGGCACAAGAGGGGAAACTGGGCATGGTTGCAGCATCTCAACAGGGTATTGTTGGGTTACGACTGCAAAATGCTCTACCGCAAGCAAGAGTGGTTTACGTTAGCGCAACCGGAGCTACCAAAGTTTCTAACTTATCTTATACCAATCGTTTGGGACTTTGGCAGACTGGAGACTTCCCATTTACGAACCGTGAGGATTTTGTGGAATCCATCGAGGGCGGTGGTATTGCAGCAATGGAGGTTGTTGCCAGAGATTTGAAAGCGCTGGGATTGTATTTGGCGCGATCGCTCTCCTTTGAGGGCGTAGAATATGACACATTAGAAATTGAGTTAACATCGACTCAAGAACGTATCTATGACAGTTACGCAGATGCTTTCCAAATTATCCATAACAATCTTCACAAAGCACTAGAAGCGTGTAACATCTCCGGTGCGAAAACATACAACCGCATGGCTAAAATGTCTGCGATGTCTCAGTTTGAATCGCATAAGCAAAGGTTCTTTAATCATTTGCTGACCGGGATGAAATGCCCTCAGTTAATCAAAGCCATTGAGCAAGATTTAGCCCAAGGTCATGCTGTTGTCATCCAGATAGTTTCGACTAATGAGGAACTGTTAAAACGGCGACTCAATGAAGTTCCTGCTTCGGAGTGGAAGGATTTAAATCTTGACCTAACTCCCCGTGAGTATGTGATGGATTACCTGTTAAGTGCGTTTCCCGTCCACTTACACGAAATCCATTCCGGTGAAGATGGAGATGAACGCTCAGAACCGGCTTTTGATGCCGATGGTTCACCAATTGTATCTCAAGAAGCTGTAGCTTTGAGAGATGCGCTGGTTGACCGATTGGCAAGCCTTAACCCCATCCCTGGCGCTTTAGAACAGTTATTGTGGCATTTCGGTCACAAGCAAGTTGCTGAAGTCACAGGGCGTAGTAAGCGAGTCCTTAAGGATGAAAACGGACGGTTATTTGTGGATTCACGGGGTACTGGAGCAAACATCGCGGAGACTACAGCATTCATGGCTAATGAGAAACAAATACTCATCTTCTCTGATGCTGGTGGTACTGGCAGAAGTTACCACGCTGATTTGAACGCACAAAATCGTAGACGGCGATCGCATTATCTTTTGGAAGCTGGTTGGAGGGCTGACAATGCTATTCAAGGTGTTGGGCGATCGCACCGCACTAACCAAGCATCTGCACCAATTTTCCGACCAGTTACTACCAATGTGCGCGGTGAACGTCGATTCATTAGCACAATTGCTAGACGGTTGGACAGCTTGGGCGCACTTACCCGTGGGCAACGGCAAACAGGCGGTAATGGGATGTTTAATGCCAAGGATAATCTAGAGTCGAACTATGCTGAATATGCTTTATACGAGTTATTCAAGCAGATTTTCCAGGGTCGATTTTACGAAGTACCTTTGGGTAAGTTTGAGCAAATGACTGGACTCAGCCTGACTTCTCACGAAGGAGGTATGAAAATTGACCTTCCACCGTTGCGACAGTTCCTCAATCGGCTACTGGCTTTGACAATCGGGATGCAAAATGTGATTTTCGAGCGTTTTGAACTGCTGTTGAGTCAACAGATCGAAACTGCGATCGCTAATGGGATCTTTGATGCGGGTGTTGAAACGCTTCGGGCTGAAAAGTTCACTGTAGAAAGTTGTGAATCAGTTTACACTCATCCTGCCACTGGGAGCGTGACCAATTACCTGAAAATTGAGCAGGTTCAACGGAACAGCATCAGAACGGCTGAGGAAATACTTGAGTTTGCTACTCAGTACCAAGGAGAACTCATGGTGAATGAAAAGTATGGTAATGCAGCCGTATCAATCCCTACTCATAGTTTCTTCGACTCTGAGGGTGGCGTTGTTCCACGGGTTCTGCTTGTGCGACCGCAAAAGGAAATTCGTGTACCCCTAGACAAGCTGGAATCATCAACTTGGCAGCAGGTTTCGACTGATACATTTGTTGCGGCGTGGTCGAAGGAGGTAGACCAATTACCCAAATTCACTACTGATTACCTGCATTTGGTTACGGGCATATTGCTACCAATCTGGAAAATGCTACCACAGAAAACCAATCGAGTATATCGGTTGCAGACAAGCGATGGACAGAAAATTCTCGGTCGCGTGGTCAGTGCAGAAGATATTCGTACTGTTACCGAACAATTGGGACTGAAGAACAAACTGTTAAGTCCAGGGGAATTGGTTTCGCTGGTGTTAAACGAAGGGTACTCACAGCAATTGCCCGGTGGTGTAACTGTGCGACGTTCTTACGTTGCTGGTGAACCACGAATTGAGTTAGTTGATGCTTTGCCTTTAGCTGACAGGCTTGTGGCTATTGGATGTTTCACCGAGATAATTCAATGGCGCAAGCGGATATTTATTCCAGCTAATGACAAAGCGACAGAAATCCTGGCTGCTGTGATTGGGATTCTGAATTAAGACATTGAGCCACTCTGCTTGACAGAGTGGTTGATTCTTTTCTAATTAAAGTGCTATCTAAGTAGGTGGGCGTGAAATAACCAAAATGTGTAACAATAAGTAAATACAGTAAATAAGATAAATGGGTATAAAAAATGCCAGCACGTCTTAGAGTATTTCTGAACCAAGAAGAAGATAGAACTTTATTTGAGTTAAGGACAGCCATAACGGTATCACAAAAAGTAAAAGATAGAGCCGAAGTGGTGAGGTTAAATTCTCGTGGATGGTATGTGGAAAAAATAGCAGCCCATTTTAATTGGGCAGACCAAACAGTAAGGGAAACACTTCATAAATGGGATAAAAAAGGTTTAGGGGGACTATGGGATGCACCGGGTAAAGGAGGAATCCAAAAGTGGAAAGAAGAGGATATTGTTTATTTAGAAGAATGCCTCAAAAACGAACCACGGACATATAATAGTCGTCAATTATCAATAAAGCTAGAGAAAGAAAGAAATATTAAGTTGAGTCCCGACAGAATTAGAAGGGTACTCAAAAAAAGGGGATTCATTAGACATATCCTTAATATAAACAATAAGGTATAATAAAGAACAAAAGCAAAGA
>NZ_CAWUOL010000090.1:0-20433 GCF_963923915.1 Nodularia chucula CCY0103
CTCATAAAGTCCCCTCCCCTAGTAGTTTACTTCTACTTGTGTGTACACCGTAGCCCAAGGGAGGAGGGGAGGGGTTGGGGGTGGGGTGACATGATTTTGGTAATCGTAACTAATTAAACGGACATGATATTAGTTAGTTATTTGGGTTTGGGCGGTTGCTAGTTCTTCTAGTAGTTTTAATGTTTCGGCTGCTTCTTGTTCGTTGATACGATTCATGGCGAAGCCTACGTGAACTAATACCCAGTCTCCTATACATTTTTCGGGGGGATGTTCTTCGTTGACTATGCAGGCTATGTTTACTTGGCGTTTGACTCCGGCTATGTTTACTATGGCTAGTTTATTTTTGATGTCGCTGATTTCTATTATTTGTCCGGGGATTCCTAAGCACATTTTTGTTTTCCTGGAATTTATGAATCGAACCACAGAGGCGCAGAGGAAAGATTAGGATTTAGCTGTTAATTGGGCGGCTGTAATTATTGCTTGTCCTAGTGAAATGTTGCCGTCGTTTGTAGGGAGTAATCTATGGGTTAGGACGTTTATTCCTAAGTTCTCTAGGCTTTGGGTAACTTGTATTAATAAAATACTGTTCTGAAATACTCCTCCGGTTAATACAACTTGATTAATCAGATTTTCTTGACGAAGATGTTTAACTACATTAACAATAATTTGAGCTAAACTTTTATGGAATTTTGTGGCTATGTCTGATTGAGTAATCTGTTTTTGTAAGTCTTGAAGTATGGCTTGCCACATTGCTTTGTAGTCTATATAATAAATGCTATCTGAAAAGTTAAGATGAAAAGGATAGTTTAGTGTTTCTTCATGATTATTTAATTTGCTAGGATCAACTAAGGCTTCCATTGCGATCGCAGCTTGTCCTTCATAGCTACATTCTTCTGGATAAATCCCTATAGCCGCAGCTACTGCATCAAATAACCTCCCTACGGATGAGGCTGGGGGTGAGTTAATTCCTTGTTCTACGGCTTGTTTCAGTACCTCTAGTGGCTGTTGCTGTAAAAATTTGATAATTTCCAAGTCAGGATATTTTTGTTGGCAATCATCCCAAATATCGGCACTAAGTAAATGGGCATAAGTGTTACGCCAAGGTTGATAAATGGCTTTTTCTCCGCCAATCATTGGTACTGGTTTAAATGTTGCGAGGCGTTGAAATTTCCGGTAGTCTGCTAAGAGAAATTCTCCCCCCCATAATTTACCATCTTCCCCATAACCTAATCCATCCAAGGCAATACCTAATACTTGGGGTGCATTTAAAGGTATACCGTTTTCTGCCATACAAGCAGCAATATGGGCGTGATGATGTTGGATATGATGCAGTTTAAGTTTATTAACATCTGCTAGTTCTTTACCGAGTTTCGTGGCAAGATATTCTGGATGTTGATCAACTGCGATCGCCTCTGGTTGATGCTCAAATAAATTTAAATATAAGTTGAGTGTATCTTGATAGCTATGGAAAGCCTCAGCATTGGCTAAATCACCTAAATGTTGTGAAACAATTGCTTGCTTATCCCGCAATAAACAAAAAGTATTTTTTAACTCACTACCCATTGCTAAAACAGGCGTGACCTTCTCAAATCCCGGTGGTAAAATAATCGGTGCTGGTGCATATCCCCTAGCCCGGCGAATCATTTTTACTTGATGATTAATCACCCGCACAACAGAATCATCAACTCGGTTGACAATATCCCGATTATGCAATAGAAAATAATCAGCAATGTTACCTAACTTTTCTCTCCCTTCTCCATTATCAATACATTGGGGTTCATCAGCAATATTTCCACTTGTTAACACAATGGGGCGATTCATCCGCCGCAAAATTAAATGATGTAAAGGCGTATAAGGTAACATAAAACCCAGCATATTTTGCCCAGGCGCAACTGAATATGCAATAGGAAACTTAGGAATTATCTCTTGATTCCCAGTCCCCAGTCTTTTTTTCTCCAACAACACAATAGGGGCGGCGGGACTTGTTAATAATGCTGCTTCTTTAGGGTTAATATGACAATATTCTGCAATTACTTCGATATCCCGCGCCATTAAAGCCAAAGGTTTATGATCACGGTGTTTACGCTGACGCAATTTCTGTACAGTAGCTTCTTGAGTCCCATCACAAGCCAGGTGAATCCCACCCAAGCCCTTAATAGCCACAATTTCGCCCTTCTGTAACAAAGTACAAACAGCATCCACATCATCCAACATTGAGAACATCGAAGCCGTCACAGGCTTACCATCAGCCCGTTCTAACCAAGCCGTGGGACCGCAAGTATGACAAGCTACAGGTTGGGCGTGAAAACGCCGATTTTCCACATTTTCATACTCCTGTTCACACTCAGCACACATCACAAACGCAGACATACTGGTATTGCATCTATCGTAAGGAATCCCCCGAATAATACTGAAGCGGGGACCACAATGAGTGCAATTAGTGAAAGGGTAACGAAAAAACCGACTAAAAGGGTCAAAAATTTCCTGTTGACATTGGGGACAAGTCGCCGCATCAGGGGTAATTTCCGTAGTTACAGAATTACTCACACTATGAGAAATCACAAAATCATGAAAATTCCACACCCCTGTATAAGATGTGCGAATCAACTCCTGAATTTTCCCCAAAGGAGGACATTCTATATATAGTCGCCCCACAAACTCAGTAATAGCCGCCTCACTTCCAGATACCCGAATTAAAACCCCCTCACCATCATTACAAACATCACCCAACAACCTACAAACCTTAGCCAGACGATAAACAGTAGGGCGAAAACCCACACCTTGAACAGTCCCCCGAATCCTGATTTCTTCCCTCACCAAATCTTCCATACCTCATTCTTTGCGCCTCTGCGTCTCTGCGTGAAACTCTCACTCCAACCGCCACAACAAAACCCGATTATTCCCAGAATCAGCAACCACCGCAACATCACCACAAACCTGCACCCCATAACACCAATTCAAACTATCTCGCCCAGGTAAACCAAAATCTCGATTTTCACCCTTAGATTTAAAATGAATTTGTCCCGCCAAACCCTCAGCAACCGCCCCTGATAATAATAGAGACTCCGACCTTTTCCATCCTAACAACCGGGAATTAGCAGTATCAGCAACTAACAACCAATCATTACCAACTCCTACACCATAAGGCATACTTAAACTACTAGCATTAGGCAAATAAACCCCTTGATTCATCTCCACAGAATCAAAACTTTTTTGTCCTAAAACCACCGCACAAGGGGCATTATTTTCTGTAGGTATGCCCTCCCAAATCATCACTCGATGATTACCTGCATCAGCAACAACTAAATTGTCTTCCCAAACCGTTATATCATGACACCAACGCATACTCGCCGCAGTAGGAGAACTCCCGCCATTTTCATTGCGAGATGTCATATCTGGTTGTCCTAAAACTAAATCGGCAGGTTGACCATTTTCTGTGGGTAATTGATGCCAAATTAATAATCGGCGATTCCCCGTATCAGCTACAAATAGCCGACCTTGATGATAGAAAACACCATAAGGCCAGTGCATAGTATTAGCAGCAGCTTGATGAGTTCCTCTATTTGGGTCATTTTGGCTAAAATCAGCTTGTCCTAACACCAAATCTGCTGGAATATGACTATCTTCAGGTGCATTTTTCCAAATCAATATCCGATGATTCCAAGCATCAGCTACCGCTAAACCTGTACCACAAGCACAAATTCCCGTAGGGACACTAAAAGTCTTGTTTCTTGGTGAACTTTTGGCGTTTTGTCCTTCATGAAAAAAGTCTGGTTGTCCAATTACCCAATCAGCCGGCTGACTATCTCTGGTGGGTAAGTTTTTCCATCCTAATAATCGATGATGTCCTGTATCTGCTACCCACAATGATCCAGTTTCAGAGAATAAGCAAGCACCACGGGGACCAAACATATTTATGGGACTAGGTGCTATGGGTATAGCTAATATTTCTGCTGTAATTATATTACCTAAAATAACTTCTGCACCATTAGGCGATAAGGGTAATAAGTGTGACGCAGGATTAATATTGATGGGTATATTCATTCACCGCAGATAAACATTAATCACTATTTAAACTGATTGGGCAATGTGATCTTGTATCACTGATGGCAATTTGATCATTAAATTGCATATTTTGGTAGTTGAACGAAAACTTTTTCTTTTTTAATTTGTACCGGATAAGACTGTAGTGTTATATCAGGAACGGTTAAACATTCTCCGGTTTCTAAGTTATACTCAAAGCTATGAGATGCACAGGTGAGAATACTATTTTTTAGCTTTCCTCTATCCAAAGGGGTGGCGAGATGGGGACAAGCATTGAGGTAACAAGTTATATTCCTACCTTGACGATATAAAATTAAAGAATTTTTTCCGACTTGACCTGTTAATATTCCAGATTCGGGAATTTGATCAATTGTTGTGACTTTTACCCAAGTGGCTGTATCTTCTGGTAAAAAGGTTGTGTTATTGACAGAATTAGGATGATTAACTGCTATAACTTGCGTAATTTCTGGACAATGATTTTTGATTGCCTGTTCTACAGTTTGAGTTAAAGTTAAGGTGGAAGTGGAACAACTACTGCAATTACCAATTAATTTCACTTCTACTGTATCGGCTGCTTTTAGGGCGATAAATTCTACGTCTCCGTTATGGCTTTTTAAGCCGGGGCGAATTTCTTCTAGGGCTGTTTGAATCCTTTCTAGTAATGGTGGTTGTGGTGGTTTGATTAGTTCGTGATAAAGTAGGACTGAATATACTACTTCATCATTTACTGCTTGACGTAAAGCTGGCATTGCTTCTTGTTTGACTGTTTTAATTAAGTTGGTTAATGCTGCTTTATGTAGGTCTTCAATTGCTCTTTTTAGTCCTACTGCTACACATCTTTGGCTTTCATCCCATTGGGCAATAATGGCTTCAAATCTATTGATTTCTGCAATTAATTTTTGGAGTTGTGTCATTTCATGATTGTTTGTTTAGTTGTCTAATTGTTTTTGATGAGGAACCGCAGAGACGCAGAATAATGAGTTGTGGGATGTTTATTTCATTTTGAAGTCTTTGAGGAGAAATGGCATGATTGCACCTGTGATTAAACTAGAGAGGATGATTCCTAGCCATAGGGGAAGTTGAATCTGGAATAATAGAATTAGTAGGGTTGCACCGACAGTTGTGCCAATGATAATTTGTTTGAGGAAATCTCCTGGTTCACGGATGAGTTTACCTTTAAAAAATAGTCTGGCTGATAGCCATCCAATTTCTAGCATGATTTCTCCTAGTAGTTTTTCAAGAGGTTAAGTATGGCAAAACTAATGATGATGGCGGGTATGATTCCAGCCGGGCCTAATAATGCACCCAATGTTGCGGAAAATTGATAACCAATATCTTTTCCTGCTAGCAACATTCCGCCAATAGCACCACCTATCATTGAGAAGATGATGGCTATGAAAAACCCGGCGGATTCTGTGGCTATGTTTAAGTCATTTGCTAGTAAGGTGGTGAGAATTTCTCTAATTTGAGAGTTGCTGAAAATATCTGTCATGATGATTCTGCGATGATTGCTGCTAAAGGTAAAATTAATCTACACTTACGCGCATTTCTGCTTCTATGTCTTGTATGGCTTGGGCGACAATTTCGGCTTGGGATATTTGTTGATGTTTGGTGAATATTTCCCAAGCTTCTTGATAGTAGCTATAGGCTTTGAGGAGGTTTTTGGGATTGCTTAGTTCTGGTTTTTCTAGGTTGTCTGGTATGTTGAATAAGGCGTTGGCTTTGTTGGATATGGTGTTAGCGTATTCTAGGGGTGTGTCTCTAGGGTTACGCACTTTTAAGGCTTCGTCGTAGGCGGCGATCGCACGTAAGTTATTATCTACAGGATGGGAACTTACTAAATATTGCAACGCATTTCCCAAGTTGTTCTGTAACATTGCATATTCCCTGGGATGGTCAATTAAGTTAATATGCTTTAATGCCACTTCAAAGGACTGCACTGCTAAACCCTGACGCAAGTATTCTTGTTCTGATGTCATGGGCATGGAGAGGTAGGCGATCGCAATGTTATTGTATAAAATCGCGTACTCTTGTGGGTAATCTTCCCAAGTAAATACCTGCAAAGCCTCGTGATATGCTTGGATGCTGTCGGTCATCCGTGCCTGATTAAATGGTACTAAGGACTGCAACAACAACCCATAATTCATCTGTGCCTCTGCTAATTCTGCTGGCAAGGCTAATTGTTGTAAAATTGGCAAAGCCTCTTCATAGTTAGCTTTAGCTTCCAATAGCAGTTGAGAACCTTCTTCAGGGATACTCTGTAACGTACCTGCTATCCCCACCAAAGCACGGGCTTTCAATAGGGCGTACTCCTGACCACACATCTGATATGCGCGGTAATATAGCCCTACAGCATTCCGTAAATCTTGGGCAGTTTTAGGCTGCTTATGAAAGCCTTGGGCCATTTCGATCAGCATCTCGATTTTTTCTGCTGCTGTGGCTGACTCTGATTTAATAGCTGCAATCGCCGCCTTAACTGCTGAATCTGTAATGCTGGGGTTCATAACTGCCTTTAGTTGATCAAGGCCCATTAATTGGGTTTATTCACTAAGCGGATTTACGCAGGTTTTGAATCCCATAGTTATTTCACTATATTTCCTGATAGAAACTAGGAAACATCTTTCCCCATACTCTTGCAAAAGAGTAAATCAATTTTTTTACTATAGGACAATCTCTTGCTCAAATTCTAGGGGGAAATTGCGAATATTAATGTCAGCTTTAAACACTTAAAATACTTAAGATTTATTTTAAATTGCTGATACCAACTATGAATATACTGCCCGATATTGAGATAATAATTAATTTTGTTTTAATGAAATATAGTTATAAAAAAAAACAGATTATACTAAATCATAAATCTTGATAAATAGGTGATAATCTACAAGTCAGATCACGTACCTCTACCATGATTAACAATAGATAAATGTGTAGCTAATGACTAATGTACTATGGCTGCAAGGTGGCGCGTGTTCAGGGAACACCTTGTCATTTCTCAACGCCGAAGAACCAACTGTCTGCGATCTGATTGCTGACTTTGGTATTAAGGTACTTTGGCATCCCTCCTTGGGATTGCAAATGGGTAACGACTTACAAACTCTCCTCTGGGATTGCGTTTTAGGGAAAATTTCCCTAGATATCTTAGTTTTTGAAGGCAGTGTTGTAAATGCCCCCAACGGTACTGGGGAATGGAACCGCTTCGCCGATCGCCCCATGAAAGATTGGTTAACAGACCTTTCCCAAGCGGCTAAATTCATTGTTGCGGTGGGCGACTGTGCAACTTGGGGAGGAATCCCGGCCATGTCACCCAACCCCAGCGAATCAGAAGGGTTACAGTTTCTCAAGCGTGAAAAAGGCGGGTTTTTAGGCAAAGACTTTGTTTCTAAAGCCGGTTTACCTGTGATCAATATTCCCGGATGTCCCGCCCATCCTGATTGGATTACGCAGATATTAGTGGCGATCGCCACCGGACGCATGGCCGACATCACCCTAGACGATTTGCAACGTCCTCAAACCTTCTTCAACACATATACCCAAACAGGCTGTACTCGTAACGTTCACTTCGCTTACAAAGCATCAACCGGGGAATTTGGTCAACGTAAAGGTTGCCTATTTTATGATTTAGGGTGTCGTGGTCCCATGACCCACTCATCCTGCAACCGCATTTTGTGGAACCGTGTTTCTTCCAAAACCCGCGTCGGAATGCCATGTTTAGGTTGTACAGAACCAGAATTTCCCTTCTTTGACCTCCAACCAGGAACCGTATTTAAAACCCAAACAGTCATGGGTGTTCCCAAGGAATTACCACCAGGAGTCAAAAACAAAGATTACGCCATACTGACGATGGTAGCCAAAGACGCAGCACCAGCCTGGGCAGAAGAAGACTTTTTCACAGTTTAGGGAATGGGTACTGGGTACTGGGATTAAAAACTTTCTTCCCCCTACTCCCCACTCCCTAATTAATTAAAAGAGAGGAGAGAGAATGACAATTCAAACACTGGATATTTCGCCCGTTGGTAGAGTTGAGGGCGATTTAGATGTGCGCGTCGATATTGAAGATGGGCGAGTAGTAAACGCTTGGACACACGCCGAACTGTTTCGGGGATTTGAAATTATTCTCCGAGGTAAAGACCCCCAAGCCGGATTAATTGTCACCCCCCGTATTTGCGGTATCTGCGGTGGTTCTCATTTAACTAGTGCATCTTGGGCATTAGATACACTATGGGGTTCAGAAGTGCCTCGCAATGCAATTTTGGCCAGAAATTTGGGTCAAATTGCCGAAACCATGCAAAGCATTCCTCGATATTTTTATGGTTTATTTGCCATTGACTTAACTAATAAAAAATATCGTCGTAGTCGCTACTATGAAGAAGCTTGTCGCAGATTTGCTGCTTACACTGGCAAGTCTTACGAAATCGGTGTAACCATTTCTGCCAAACCTGTAGAAATCTATGCCCTTCTAGGGGGACAATGGCCTCACAGCAGTTATATGGTTCCTGGTGGTGTGATGTGCGCCCCCACTCTGACAGACATTACCCGCGCCTGGGCAATTCTGGAATATTTCCGCACTAATTGGTTAGAACCAGTGTGGCTGGGTTGTTCATTGGAACGTTACGAACAAATCCGCAGCTATGATGATTTCATGGACTGGTTGGATGAAGACCGCAATCATCGTGAGTCAGATTTGGGTTTTTATTGGCGCATGGGTTTAGATATCGGTCTGGATAGATATGGCGCTGGTGTGGGTAAGTATGTGACTTGGGGATATTTAGCCCATGAGGATAAATACCAAAAGCCCACTATTGAAGGGCGAAATGCGGCGATGATCATGAAGGGTGGGGTATATGACAGCTTCAGCGATACTCACACTTTGATGGATCAATCCTTTATCCGGGAGAATACCACACATTCCTGGTACGATGAGGGTACAGCAGATATTCATCCAAGCGATCGCACCACTAAACCCACAACAAATAATACCAAAGACTTTGAAAATGCCTATTCTTGGTCAAGTGCTGTCCTACATAAAGATTTCGGACGTTTAGAAGCGGGTCCCTTAGCTAGACAATTAGTAGCTGGTGGTCATCACGGTGAATCTTGGCAACACCATGACGGGTTTATACTCGATGTCTTCAAAAGTATGGGCGGTGCTAATGTTCACGTCCGTCAGTTAGCACGAGTCCACGAACTTGTCAAGTTATATCGCCAAGCTGAACACTGTTTACGTGAGTTTAAATTAAATGACCCTTGGTATATTAAGCCTACAGAACAAGATGGTAAGGGTTGGGGTGCAACGGAAGCGGCGCGGGGTGCTTTGTCTCACTGGGTTGAGGTAGAGGGCGGTAAGATTAAAAATTACCAAGTAATTGCCCCTGGTACTTGGAATATTGGCCCCCGTGACGGTGAGGGTAAGCGTGGTCCCATTGAGGAGGCTTTGATAGGGACACCCATTTACGATTCTAGCGACCCTGTGGAGGTTGGTCACGTAGCGCGAGCTTTTGATTCTTGTTTGGTGTGTACTGTTCACGCCCATGATGCGAAGACTGGTGAGGAGTTGGCGCGTTTTCGGACTGCGTAGAGAAGGGGGGAGTTTAAACGCAAAGGTGCGCGGAGGTTAGCTCAAAGGTTCGCGGAGATGAGTTAATGGCTAGTGACTATTTGGTTAGCCATTAGCTTTTTTGTGAGGTGTTGTTTTCCCACTGGAGTATTAAGGATTCTTGAGTTTATTCGCTTTATCACGCACAATATTTTTTCTTGTAGACAACTCGTAAAGGTAAGCAGTAGAAATGAACCACAGCCAAAAAAATCTTAGCAGAAAAATATCATAGGTTAATCTTGGTGTTCTGAAATCATTAAAGGTTTGCCTATAACTTGTAACAAATAAAATATAGATCGTAAAAATAATAAGAATTGGTACAAGCGATAGCACAAGTATTCCAAAATCCCGAATAACCAATGATTTAAATGTTGGCAGTCTCAGCCATTGTGGTGGATTTGACCACAGAAGTTTGAGTAAAAGTTTATATACTCCTGTTAAAATCAGAAACCAGATTAAAGCTAACACCAACGCAATAACAGAAAACACAAAGAAGGGAATTAGGCCATTGTTACTGGTGACGGCTAGAAGACTTCCTAAAAAAGCATAGCGCCAGAACTCAAATGCCAAAACTACGGTTGCACCAAAGTAAGCTGGTATTGCTAACCTAACAGCCATCAGCCACGACTTAGGTTTAGGTAGCCAAGCGGGAAACAAACTTGACTTGCTCATAAGGTAAATGCCAATTTAAAGTTTTGGATAACCTGCACAAGCTACAAGCAATGGGCTACACCCAACTGAAAGAGATCACGCAGAATACTGATTATAGGCGATCGCTTTCAGAACACAAATAATCACAAACTAACCTTGCCGACTTTTCCAATATCCCGGCTCTCGGCTACAGTGCATAACTGCCAGAATCAGAATATAATCTTGTTCAATTGTGTAAAGAATACCATAGGTGAACTTGCGTGTCAGACATCGCCGAACATTGTCATCAACTAAGCTCCAACGATTAGGGGACTCTCTTATCTGATAAACTGCATCCTCAACAGCATTAATAAATGCTTGTGCTACCTAAGTGCGTTGTTGTGAATAATACTGAACAGCCTCCGCATATTCGTTCAGTGCTTCTGGGTGAAATACATATTTCATTACTCCAGCAATAGCCTCACTTGAGCTAAAGCTTCATCTCCGGAAATGGGTTGTACAGCACCACTTGTAATTTCGTCTCGTCGTCTCTTCGCTTCAGTCGTCCAAGCGGTTTGAATTTTAGTATCTACATCAAATTCTAAACTTTCTAATATTTTTTCTGCCAAAAGCGCTCTTGCGGCACTAGGCAGAGATAAAATTTCTTCTGTTAGTTGCTCAATTGACCGCATAGCTTGTGACAAAAGGCTGAATTTTGTTTACATTGTAACAATAATCTTAGATGAGCGATCGCTTTCAGAACACCAACAAGTGCGATCGCTCCTGTGATTCAGTACAACCAGTTAATAGTCTAATTTTATAGAGGTGCAAGATCCAACTTTAGACTGTTCACTCAGACTTTGGCGAAATCTCAAATTCAAGTTTGGAACGGTAGAAAAACACATCAAACTCCAGGAAAAAATTAGTTTGTCCGAGAATCAATGGTGTATTCGCTTTTTTTACCCAGGCAAATACTAGTTTAACTGGTACAAAATCACTAATTTCAGTAGTTACCACAAATGGCATTGCCGGCAGATTGCTCAGGTTTCCTGCTAACTGAATAATCGCTTTTCTTTCATCCCATACTGCACCTAACTCAATGCCAATTTCATAGGGTAGAACATTTACAGTTGCACCACTATCTACTAATCCCAAAGCTTCAACGGCTCTATCTCCCTGACGAAGACGCAGTGGAACACGTGGTAAACTATCAAATTCATTTTGGGAAGGGTCGGTGGTAGTGTATTTAAATCGCATCTAGTCAGACCTATTCTGATTCTTTTAAAGTTTGCATCAGAATTTCACCTGCACCAAAGGAATCGTAGGGTGTCGGTAAGTCATAGGTTTTAAACGGTTCTAGAGGTGAAATATTTTCACTGGTGTCCAACTCTTCCGCCAAGATACGAATGAGCTTAAGTTTTTCTGATACCGATAGTTTCCGAACAGCAGGAAGTAGCTCAGTTAATGTCATATTTTGTACTCCATCACTAAATTCCTTAGTTTATCTTTAATCATAGCTTAAACATGGTTAAGTAATTTTAACACGTTGGGAGTATTGTCAAATGATCAGAAAATTAGCCGAATATAATACCAATTTACATATTTGATTTGTAGCACACTGGTTTGTAAATTTATCGTCTAAATATTTATTAAAATCTCGTAGCGTAACACACTAAAATTCAGAGAATCATTGGGTTAGACTAGCCATAATGCACTGCAAAAAAATATAAATTTACCCCGTAAGCTTGTGTCTGATATAGCGCTACATAGATATCTTCCTCGCCTTCCTGAAGCCGCACTACAAGAGTTCATAGAATGGTGTGTTTTAGAACAATCAAAAATGGCTGGATGTGAATTTACTCCAGATCAAAGTAAGTTAAAAAACTTGCCCCCAGCCGAGTATATTCCTCAGCTAGTTGACCAGTTTATGAAGGTGAAACCAGACCCGATTAAAGCAGGTTTAGTGGCTGCGATCGCGGGGAAGGAAGCTGACCAACATGGGTTATCTGGTTTGGCAGTTATCGCCGATTTTATCGCCCTTTATGTCAAGTATTTAATTCCTAAAGATGGCAATACTCCACAACAAGCAGAAATAATCATCACAGATGCATCACAACAACAATGTGAGAAATTCATGGAAATTGCTAATAAATATGGTGTAAAAATTTAATTTCACCCTAATTTATTTGTCAGAGGTTTTATCTGTAACATCAGTCCAAGCCTCTGATTTTGTCAATTCTCATTACCTAATTTAAACACCCTTGCTAACTATTATTGGTTGCGGTAATCTCAACCGCAGTGATGACGCTGTGGGCGTAATTATAGCCCAACGCCTACAAAAATATCTCGCAAAAAATCCCCATCCTGATATCCGAGTCTATGACTGTGGAACTGGGGGAATGGATGTTATGTTTCAAGCTAGAGGTAGCAAACAATTAATCATTATTGATGCTAGTTCCACAGGTTCAGAACCAGGTGCTGTATTTAAAGTTCCAGGAAAAGAACTAGAGGCTTTACCAGAACCCAGTTATAATTTACATGATTTCCGTTGGGATCATGCTTTAGCCGCAGGTAAGAAAATCTTTGGTAACGACTTTCCCCAAGATGTGACAGTGTACCTAATTGAAGCCGCAAATCTTGATTTGGGACTAGAATTAAGTGCTGTAGTCCACCATGCTGCTGATTTAGTGTTTGCAGAATTAATAGAAATCATATCCTCTAAATCCCACTCAATTAAAAATCTTGGTTCGTAGTTAGGACTTTAGTCCTAATTCTGATATTGTGTCCGTTTAATTAGTGACGATTACCACAATCATCGCACCCCTTTTTGGATCAGGATATGTGTACACCTTAGCCTTGTAGGAGAGGCTAGGGGTTAGGTTTCTAAAATTTTTGGGTAAAAAATTTCCCCTGCGCCTTCCTGGCTTCTTTATCCCGCCCAATCACGATAAACAGCAAGTTCATCTACTCTCATTTCAAAGGGTATTCCTTGACTATCTGGGGGACAAACACGAATTTTAGCGCTGCTGATAATAGAGTTGAGTAATGTTCCCATTGGCACAATTTGTTGCAAAACTCGCCAGTTAGTAACTTGATCTGGACATTCAATCACCAATGTCATGGCGTTAGCGCGGGTGGTGACATACCAGCGACAATTAGATAGCAGATTTTGAATAGTGCGATCGCACCCTTCATAAAAATACCTGCTAATAGAATCTTCTAGTTGTTGTCGCAAGATAATATCTGCTGATGTCGGCTGCTTATGATGGAAATCGTCACTATTAAAATAAAACTTATTGTGCGTCATCTCTCTTTATATTCCTAGTTATTTGCCAATAGCCATTCCATAGAGAACATCTTTAGTGGTTTCTAATAATGCTTGAGTTTCATCATCATAAAACGCACCAATTCCACTACAATCAATTCCCAAATAATTACTAACTAAATAAATTCTTTGTCCAATAAAACCAGCTAATTGCATGGCGGTTTGATAATTTATATAGTCAGATACCAAGAACAAAGTTACAGCGCCATCTCTAGCGATCGCCTGATTCACGCATAAGTAACCAGTTTGTTCATGGAAATTCCCTGCTTTTAGCAGATGCGTACCTTTATATATGCCAGGTAATATGCCCTCTACTCGATGTACAACAGAGTAAATTTCGATATCATCAAAATGCTCTGTTGGTATAGGTTGTGTGATTTGTCGCCAGATATATAGATAATCTTCTTGAGAAATCAACTGTTTCCGGAAACGTCTAATTGAACGTCTATTCCACACAGTTTGATAAAATTTATCCTGGTCAAAGTTAAACTGTGGCTGCTTTAATGGCTGTCGTAGACTATCCTGGATAGCAGTTACTTTATAGCTGTCTTCAATGAATTGATTAGCTTCAAAATAATCTGTACCACAGACAAAAGGAACCTTTAGCCTTAAACTTCTGACTGGTTTTTCTTGCACTTCACCAGAGATTACCCCAGCAGTAATAAACTCTTTATTTTCAAAGCCTAAAACTGTATTCAGCGCCAGTTTATCAAAGTCAAAAATCAGTTGTATATCTTGGCTATGGAGATAAGCTGATGCTGCGATCGCACCTAAATGATGACCGCTATCTAAAAAGCAATATCTCAGGCTTCTATCCTGATATTTCCAGCTAGACCTATAATAAACACAACTAATTAAAAAAATGCATCCCTTGATACTTTTACCCGGTATAATATAACTTTCTAATCCATCATCAATTAATTCATAGATCAAAGTTAGATAATTATTCTCAACTTCTAGATGATAAATCCCATCCAACATTCCCGACATTCCGCGAATTTGGACATAAATTTCCGTAGGATATAAAGCCCCTGCTGATGGATTTACACCGAGTTTATAGGGTACATCTTTATATGCCTTTTCCCAGGTAACTGCACTAGTTAACCAGATAAAAGAATGCAGGGGATTGTTGCGATTTAATTTTATCCGGCGATAAAACTGGGGATAAACTTTAAATGCAGTTGGCTGAGTAGAAGCATCTACATAATTGGGGTTAATCTGTACAGATAAATAAGAATGCTTAGTTAGATTATGGAAACCTGCGCCTAAATTATGACCTTTCGGCATTTTTGAGTAACCTTAAAACCTCTACATTGCTGGCAAAATCTATCGCTCTATACTCATCTAAATTTCTTAAATTCAAGTTAGGTTTGTGTTTTAAAAGTAATTGAGCTACACCTGTTTTTCCGGCTGATGCGGCATACATTAAAACAGTTGCACCATTATCATTTTGATTGTCAATATTAATTTCCGCAGCTAATAGCAAAGTAATTAACTCATAATGATTGCCAAAACAAGCAAACCATAAAGCATTATTACGGTCATGGTTTTTAGCATTAATATTCGCGCCTAAATCAACCAATTCTTTGACAACTGCATATACTCCTTCTCTAGTCGCTTTCATCAAAGCTGTATCGCCATTCTCTCCTGCTTGATTCAAATTCTCAGGATTATAGCAGTTGGCAATTAACCATTGCTTGGTGACTTCGCTGATTTTTTGCTTTTTGATCTGATTCATGACTAATCCTTGATATTCCTGAATTGACTCGTAAACTTAAATACTGGGGAGTAGGGAGTAGGGAGTGCGGTTGCTATACCTACCATCTTTCAGCAAAAATTATGGTATTCCAGATCATTAGAGTCCGTAAACTCTAAAAATTTGATTAGTTATTACCTATAAATCTGGTGAAATTTATTGCCTACTTAAATCAATCTGGTTTATTTCTGAGAGTATTTACGCAGATTCCGATTATTTTTAGCTTGTTCCTATGTGAGATATTGCTCTATTTTGAGTTACACCAAAGTTCCCGTAGAAATTTGTTCAACAACCTTGTAATCACTTTTGATTAAACTTTAGGTTCACTGCCAACAATTGAGCTTATTTATATATTATCATTTCGATAAGTTTAAATTATGAATGATTTATAAAGATACCAAGATATATTCACCAGAATTGGCTAAAGAAAAGTTAAAAATGCAGTAAAAAATACAGCAAAAGTTTTAGATATCAGGAATGAAATAGGATTTTTCACAATTTTTGTAGAGGTGATATTATCCAAAAGTGACTTAGAGGATGTTTGATAAGTAATGATTAATGTATCAAATATTCTTTTACCCCTCCCTAACCCTCTCCTTGTAAAGGCTACTGTGTACACACAAGTCGGGAAATTGTCGGTTTTGTCATAAGACCCCACCCCTAACCCCTCCCCGCAAGCGAGGAGGGGAAACGGATTTAGAGTGAAATTGGGTTTTTAGGGCTGCAAACCCTTTTTGGATCAGGATGTGTGTACACGGTAGCCCCTTGTAAAGGAGAGGGAACTGGATTTTCTTGTTTCCACCCTTGGTAAGGGGGGATTAAGGGGGGTAAAAATGTGATAAAAATAACGAAAATATGCTAGATTTTAATAGGTTCGGTTCTAGGGGAAAGCTCGGTGTAAATCCGGCACTGTCCCGCAGCTGTAAACTAATTTTAGATTCTGAGGGGAAATTTCAGAAACCAAATTTAAAATTAGCTAAGTCAGAATGCCCGCCGAAAGACAAGTAAATTTAGCTAAAATCTACGAGGCATAGATGACAGCACAACATATCATGTTTGTTTGTACCACTTGCGGAAGTACGTGGGAGGGTGGAAAGCGCGTAGGTGAAAGTGGCGGAGAAAAGCTACTTAAACACTTAGAAGCAGCTCACGCCCATTGGGAATTAAACCAGGAATTTGTGATTGAAGCAGTACAATGTATGAGCGCTTGCGATCGCGCTTGTGTTGTTTCCTTTGCTGCAAATGGGAAATCAACTTATCTATTTGGTGATATTACTGCTGATTTATTACCCGCAGCCGTTGATGGTATATTCCAATGTGCAAATAAATATTATGCACACCCAGCAGGTTTGTTACCGTGGAGTGAACGTCCAGAACCACTCAAAACCGGTATTCTCGCCCGGATTCCAGGAATACCCGCACCGTCGCCGCAAAATGAGTAATTAACAATACAATATTATTATTGAGGCGATCGCACCCAATCTCTGCGTAAAAAATAGATTATTTAGCGATCGCACCAGTAATATCTCAGGAATACTATAAAAAAATGAAGGATTAGTTGATCCTTCATTCCCAAAATAAGTCTTATCCACAAAATAAAAGACAATAGCTAATAGAAAAAATCAGGTTTCTATCTACCTGGAAAATAGCAATTCTTCGGGAATAAGCACAAGTTGAAACCTACGTGTAGAGATAGTTTGTCTCTCCTATTTCTGATTCCCTAATTTACACAAGATATGGTTCTTGGTGAGTTTTGATTGTGCAGTTAGAACGGGGATAAGTAACACACAACAGAGCGAAACCTTTCGACATTTGCTCATCGTCTAAAAAGACTTGCTCAGATTGATCAATTTCACCTTCAACAATCTTACCTACGCAACTAGAGCAAGAACCTGAGTGACAAGAAAAAGGTAATTCAATACCCTGTTCTTCTGCTGCATCCACAATGTTAGTATCTTCATCCACTTCAATTGTGGTGTCTAAGTCTTCCTTCTTGTTGATTAATCTAACTTGATAACTAGCCATTTTCCGATTCTCCTCAAAACTTATAGAATTTAGATGAACGTCATTTCGCTGGGAAGCTTTCAAGACTATTTGGTACTAACAGAAATTCAGAAAAATTCCACACAAGTATTTTTCTAAATTCCCCAAATAGGCGACTATTTGCAAGGTACACCAGTGGGTGTGCCATCATCTGTTTTGAAAGATTTTCCACAGCCGCAGGTATCGCTTGCATTAGGGTTAGTGAACTTAAAGCCACTTTCCATTACCCCTTCCACAAAATCGACCACAACCCCGTCTAATAACGGCGCACTTTTAGCATCAACGTAAATCAACACATTACCTTGCTGAATTACCAAATCATCTGGTTGTGGTTTGCTAGTGACATCAATTCCATATTCATAGCCGTTGCAACCACCATCTTTTACAGATATACGGATGCCTTTTGAAGCGTCATTATTGTCAGGGGAAGAACCTCTGATAAATGACCGCAGACGAAACTCTGCTTTTTCTGTTAAGCTAACAGCCATTAGGACTCCTGATGTATTGCGATGAAGTTATTTTGAATGCAGGTGTAGGTGTCAGTTAACAGTTATCAGTTAACAAATAACCAATGATTAGTGTGTACAATTGCTTGTATGTTCCATTGATGAAGGTTGACCGTATCTCCAAGGTGCAGTGTTACCGCACACGGGACAAGCGCGATCGCGTTGAGAACGACGCTTGGCAAATTCCATACGATTCAAATCAATAGTCAGCAATTGCGATAACAGAGGTTGACTAAATCCAGTGATCAGCTTAATCGCCTCCAACGCCGTCAGACAAGCAAGTGTCCCAGAGACAGCGCCCAGAACTGAAAAAGCGCGTCTATCCCATTCCGGTTTTTCTGGAAACAGACAGGATAAACAAGGAGTCACACCCGGAATAATCGTAGTCAGATAAGCCTCCATCCCATCCATTGCAGCTTCCACCATCGGTTTACGCCAGCGCACACAAGCTGCATTTAGCAAATTACGTTCCGTAAAATTGTGCGCGCAATCCAGCGCCATATCAGCCGATTGTACTAAGGAATCTACATTTTCCGGGGTGATATAATCATGAACTACTTCCACTTGGATATCAGGATTGATACCCTCCAGAGTTTCTTTAGCCTTGAATACCCTTGGTTTACCGACCCAATCATCAGTCATTAAAATCTGACGATTCATATCATCTAAACGCAAATCACCACCCCGGACTAAGATTAGTCGCCCAACGCCCGCTACTGCTAAGTAAAGCGCCGCCGTACCGCCTAATCCCCCCACACCTGTAACCAAAACCGTCGCAGACTTCAGGCGTTTTTGAGCTAGTTCGCCAAAATTTGGTAGCATCATTTGGCGACTATAGCGTTCTAATTCGGTAGGCGTTAGGTTGATCACTTTTTACCTCCTAATCAGAAGTGATTTCTGTCAGCGTAACTACATTCTTTGGCTTGTCATTAAACACTTTGAACAGCTTTTCTTCATGAGCTGTTGATTCCAGGAAAAGATCATGAGCTTTTTGCAAAGCTAACGCATATTGATTGAGTATTTCTGCTGAAGTTAAACCATGAGAATTATCATCAACTTCTGCCATAAATTGCGAAAATTTCTTCAATATATGCAGACGATTGACATTTACATTTTCTTTGTCGTAGGGCAAATTGAAGAATTGAAAAAATTCTTCCGCATCTACAAGCTTTTTGAATTGATTCATAGTTCCAGTCATTGATCATTCTCCATTGTTTTTAGCTGTTGCTTTAGCTCATCTAGCTGTTGATAGATTTTATAAGTTGCAGCGGCCACATCCATCAGAGTTTTGTAATCTGTGGGCAGACCTTCTGCTAAATCATGCAGATCCATTTTCATTTGACCTGCTTTACTATTGAGCCGCTTAATTTTGGTTTTGATTTCTTCAATACTTGTTTCGCTCACTTGCGCCATTCATTACTCCTAATAATTAAGTTGAGCAAGCAACAAACATCCTTGTGCCTTGGTGGTAAAGGCATAATTATGACCACAAAGACACTAAGATAAATTAAGTTTTTAGGCAGTTTTAAATGTTGCCAACTTCAGCAAAATTCTTGCCTAGCTCAACACCTTTTTTGACGTAGGTTTCCCCTTCTTCTGCCAATTTTTCCAAGGATTCAAAACCAAAGCGATGAGCATCACGTAAGGCTTTTTTAGCTAATAAGAGACGACCAGAAAAAACCAGCGCCCAGCCAAATCCTTCATGGCTTAAGTTAATCACAACCTGAGAAATGAGATTGGTTTCTTTTTCAATATCAGCCGCTACAGCCCGAAAAAATGCCATAATCCGTGCTTGAGTAATGGGATCAACTTCACCCTCAAGAGAAATTTCTCGCTTCTTTTGTTTGGTGACAACAAAAGGTTTGAGAATTAATTCATCTGACCAATTACGATAAACTCCATAAGTATCTTGCCCCCGAATCTGTTGAACTAATGTTTTGAGAAAAGGGGAGTTCAAGACTACTGTATCAGTGCTGCCGTTGACACTATTATTTGTACTCATGGCTTGGCTTTAAGTTCAAATTAATCTGTAAAGTTGGGAGTAGTTTGTCTTAAGGCTTTACGCAACCAAGGTGGAGGATTACCCTTGAGGGTTTTAACCAGTTTTTCCAAGACTTCACTAATTTCTTCTGCTTCTGATTTAGCTTTGACTGGGGTAACGCCTTTCTTAATTAAACGAGCGGCGGCACTACCACCAATTGCTGTGACATAAACGATGGTACAATCAACCAAAGCATCAAGTTTGGGAGTGATTTTATCTTCGTTACCATCTTCTTTGAGATCACCTTCAAATTTTAGGGTTTCTAGAAATTGATATCCCTCGTCAGAGATTTCATAAATATCAATTTCTTTTGCCCATCCGAAGTGAGCATTAATATGAATCCGGTCAGTGGTGGTAAAGGCAATTTTCATTCTCTTTTCCTGAATTAAGGATTGGGGATTGGGTATCAGGGATCGGGTATCGGGGATTGGGTATCAGGGATCGGGTATCGGGTATCGGGTATCGGGTATCGGGTATCGGGTATCGGGTATCGGG
>NZ_CAWUOL010000091.1:0-20068 GCF_963923915.1 Nodularia chucula CCY0103
TCTTAACAAAACTTTACAACGTGTCCCATTTTGCACGTATCTCGGCGGCCACCCTGGTTGAGCCAAAAGATTCTGAAAAGATTACTAAGAGCAAGATTGATGAGGCGATTAGCGTCTTAAAGGAGCAAAAGCCGAAGGAGCGCGAGGATGTATCAGACAGGGAAGCTGTTCGCAAGATGAGACGGTACATCGAGAAGCTGACTTCTAATAAATATGGCTATACTTACGATGAAGTTTCAGAGATGTTGGCTGGGCAGGGCATCAATTTGAGTGGTAGCCGGATTAAGTATTTAATAGGTGAGTTGAGGAAAAGCACTCGTCGTCAGAAAAAGACTCTAGAGAATGAAAATTCTGGTGGGGCGAGTGGGACTACTGCGGCTCAGAAACCTGCTAGTAGCACTAAAAGCCAGAAAAAAAATTAGTAATCAAGTAGTCAGTACAGCGAAAGTCAAAAAGAAGGGTGTCGGGGGTTGGGTATGAATTGATGGGGACTTGAACCTTAAAAGAAGGATGTGAGGTATGGGGTTTAGCGTGTACAAAAGTACAATTTTCTCTTCATCCCCGGTACACCGTACACCGTAGACCCTACACCCTAGTTGGCATCACCGTGCCAATTTGGGTAAATTGTACGCTAAGGAATTGAGACTAGCCTTAACGCTATGAAAATGTGTTTTTTTGTACATATAGCATACCTCTATACCTGACTCTTGAGGAGAATTAGGAACTTTCAGATGGTGCAGAGTAGTACCAATACTCTGCACCAAAACCAAAAATTAAAGACTCAAATCTAGACAGACAAAGACTTTCAGCCTTAGCGTACAATTTTCCCGTTTTGGCACAGTGACCCCTAGTTTTGGTCAAACCCCAAAAGTCCAGCTTTTTAGACATGAAAATCAGGGCGTTTCTTACAAAACGCTGCGCTCTCGCCTCAAATCACTTCACAAAAATTAAATTTGGCTAAATTCTAAGTAGGTAGTGGTGGCCAACGCCTGAGTTGTTCCAAAATTTCTACTGGTAAGATTGATAACAACGATTTCATCAGAAACGCTTTGATATCAATAGCTGAACTATCTAGAATCCTTTGGAACGCTTGACAGCTAAAGACCTGAGCCATCAGCACCACCTCTTTAACCACTTCCTCCGGTTGTTTTGGATATTCTCGTTTCAACAAGGGGAGATATTCGTCAACAAACCATTTTTCTTCATCCGTCAAAACCACTGAAAAAATATTACCAGTTCTATATAAGGAGCTATATAGGGTTTGTAATATTTTTTTGAGATGCATCCAGCCCCCAAATTCTTGAGCAATTTGGCTCACGTATGACTGGCTTTTCCCGACTTTTTGGGCTATGGCTTCAATGCCAATTTTTTCACCAGCCTCTACCATCTGCCCAAATGCTTGGAAAATTGCCCAGTGTGTTTGTTCTGTGCCTGTACCCGCAGTGGGGGTAATTTCAAAAGCTGTTGAGGTGACTAAGTTAGCCCCTGGATAATAATCTAGTAAGTAAGATAAATCTTTCTCACTGACGATATACACCGTGATTTGCTCATCAGGGCGACGGTTAGCACGGGGGCGACCGACGGCTTGGACTACTTCAGTCTGTACAAGGTGGTCAATATATGCCTGAGCATCCATCCCTCCCCCTTGATCCAGGGTGCTATGGATTTGATTTACAACACCTATGTTTTGGTATGGTGTACCGATTAATAGCAGCGCATCATGTTCAATGTAGGCGTTACTGCCTCGGTTATCGACAAACCAGTAACCATCTCCGTCTCGTTTGGCTTTCTGGTGGTCAATTACTCCCAACTTTTGGTGTTTTTTCGTCAGTTCTTCAATTATCGCTGCCAATTGTGCTTTTTTCTTGGGTGAGCGATCGCGTCCACATAATCCCAATCCAGTTATCTGCTGAATTGTTAAGTTTTCATAACTGGGGCGATGTTCACAAATCACTAAGATGTCTTTGGGGTCGCACCCAAGTTGTAAAGCCATGCTTTCACGGGTAGCGGTGGCATCCATGAAAACCACAGCATCAAATGCTGCCAGTGTTTCTCTCTGGCGAGTCACTTTTTGCGGGATCATTAATTTGCGGTCGCTTGTGATTCGGAGCGCGCCTTGAGTGATCCCCACCAACATTTCCAGTAGCGGAATCAGCCATCGGACAGGGAGAGAAAGTAAGTTTTTATAGATTTCAGCTGTGGATTGAGCCTGAAATGCACCTCTAATATATTTGAGTGTGTCGCGGTTGACATTTTTCTTGTCTCCCTCTACGCCATCGAGAGTGACACTATCCGCTTCTTTTACCAATTCTTCGATGTCGGGTTCAAGTGCTTTTAGTGACTCTAGAATCTCTGGTATATTGTCGGGTAAGGTTGGTAACATTTCCCGGATTTGGGCATCGTTCCAACCGTAGTATGTTTCTTGGTTGGGCTTAATGTCGCCACTAATGAAGGAACGCAGTGGGAGAATTAGCTGTTTAATTTGGTCGTAAACTGCTGGTAAATGAGCCTGCACTTCCATCATGGTGCGGTCAAAGTCTTGTAAGCCCACTTCAATAAATTCTACGGGCTGAATTTGACGGCTGGCTTCATCTACGAAGGCTACAGCATTGTTAATGTCTTGTGGTTTAGGTAGGGAGTTAATATTTGCGCGGATGCGTGAATCGGCTAAAGCGTCACGGCGATCGCATCGGAAAGTAGCACCAGGGACACGCGGGAAAACTCCCCCCATGCCATCACTACCAGCACAGTTGGCGCGCACCTTGCAAGTTTGGCAGATGGGATTAGATTGCGCTTCTTCGTTGACTACTGTGTATCCTTTTGCTGACAAAATATGAAACAATGTGGTACGGGGGCAATTGCCTTCTACATCCGGCTGTTCTCCTGGTTTAGGCCAGCGTATATATGGGTTGCCTAGCCCTGTGAGTTTGGTGAGGTCGGATACTAAGCCATCATTCCGCACTGGTAAGTCAGTCCAGCCTTCGATGGTGGCGGTGGTGGGGTTACGGTGGTCATTACTGAGGTAGTACAGGGTATTTACACCAAAAATATCTGGGGTGAATAACCCGACATGGTGCGATTTGCCAGCACCAGTGTGAGATATGTCAAGGATGAATTTTTTACCAGTTGCGATTGATTCCGGTACAGTGTTCTGCGCGATTGCCTCCGGCACAGCGCAAAGCGCTATCGCCGACTCCAGGGCGCTCCCTCCGCTCGCGTCTGGCACTGTGGAGTTGATTGTCAAAGGCACTGCGTTTGGTGCTATTCCTGACTCCAGGGCGCTCCCCGCGTTCGCCTCTGGTACTGCACTCTGCGCGATTGCCTCCGGCACAGCGCAAAGCGCGATCGCATTTATATAAATCTGTGTCCGGTCTTCAGCTTGAAACCAAATATCTACGTCTAAATTTGCGTGTGTAGTTTGTTTTGGTGTGCTTCCAAGTCCTTCTGCTACTCCGGGTGCAGATGTGGTTGGTTGGGGTGTGGGTTTAATGTTGTGAGTAAATTTCCCGACAAAATTTCGGGCTTTATCAAAACCACTTTTTAAAGATTTAATAAAATCTTCAATTTCTCTGTTTAGTCCGTGGGTGGCTAACCATTCTTCCCGGCTGATAGTCCGTGAGCGATTACCTAAACTCTGGCGTTTGCTTCGTTTACCGTCGCGCTTATCGCTGTTGAGGGAATAATCCTTTTCCACTTTGGGGAAAGAGAAGCCGTACTGTTTGGCAATGTGAAACAATGTCCCAATGGTGATCCCCGCACGTCGGGATCGCTTAAAGCTCCTAATTTTGTCTCCAATGTTCCAGGTTGTCCCCTTGATGCTTGGTGACCACTGCTCTGCTATGATTTCGGCATCAGTAACCCCGTAATGGCTGTATAGTGCCATTAAGACCTGTAAGCATTCCTGATAATTTCCCGACCCCATGCTGCGCTGAGGAACGTATGATAGTGCCTGTTTTATCAGCTGGTCTATATCCCAGTTGTTGGCTTGTGCTTTCTCTTGGAATTGGATACGGCGGGAAGTAATTTCGGCTATGCGTCGTTCATATTCAATTTTCTCTTGGTGAGCGATCGCTACGGCTTTAGTTATCCATTCTGCTGGTAATGTTGCTTCGGGGTTGACTAGGGGAAATTCGGCTTCTGTGCTGCCATAAAATACACGGGAAGCATCTTTACACGCGGGGTCATGGGGCAGTTCTTGCATCAAGGATCGCGTACAAGCTTCTACCGTATCAGCACCCTCAACATATTCGGGCAGAAGGAAGACTAGCCGAAATTTATGCCAGTCTGGTTTGTGGCTAGCTGTCGTATAAATTAAAGCACAGTGTTTTTGGATGAAGGGATGGGCTAGTGCTTCTTCTATGGTTAATTGGTGTTTGTAAACTTTGATGTAGTTGCCGTTAGAGTCTTTGATTGGTTTGCCTTCAAGATCACGGGCGACATCGGAATTATCAATATCGAGTAGTAGCCAGTGGGAACCGATGATATTGGCTTTACTCCGCCATTTACCGCCTAATAAGCCAGCACAAATGGCGTGACCTGCTTTGATATGGCGCTGGACATCCGCTAGAGTCCCTTCTGTATCTTGGAAGTTGGCGGCCAGCTTCTTAAAATCCCAGTCTTTATTTTTTCCAGTGGCGTTATACGCAAACCTGATGATGTTAGGCTGTATAAACTCTTGTGTTGTCCCTGGAGTTTCAGCCTGTTTAGCTGTTGGTTGTTGCGGTGCTTGTGAGTGGTAATTTTGCTGTAATTCTAACATTTTGTCCATCCTCCTTGATGTGTAGTGGAGGAATTGGAGCTATCCGGTGTAGTAATCTTATATACAAGCTTTTGAAAATATAAAAAGATAAATTTCCTGAATTGCTCTTTCTATCTGGGTGGCCAGTGTTAAAATGGCTTAATACTCCAAAAGATTTGATAAGATTGCTATTAGGGATATTAATTAGGCCTTTCCAAAACCCAATCCCCAATTCCAATGGCATCGAAATCAGAAAACCTCGGTATCCCAACGGGATACGGGGTTTTCCACTATTAGCCTATGTGTACTTGGCTAACCAATTCTTGACAAACTCGGTTGTTTCCGACTCTGGAATGACAAATGCACTGCCTTTTCTCCTAAGAACCAGAATTTTCATACTTCCTATCTCCGTATAAAGATGTTCTTTGTGATTTGGTGATGCCTTTGTAGGAGGCCATAAAACCAAAACTTTTGCGGTGGGAGTCTTTTGAGCCTCACGGGAGGACATCAAAAACTTATCTCTGTTCTTGTTGAGCCACTTCTCATAATCTGCTAACTCAATCAGTGGGCAGGGTTTCCACAGTTTCAATCCATTTTTGTCTTTGCGCTTGACTTGTAAAACTTCTCTACTTTCGTTGTAGACAATTTCTCTATCTCCTTTTGACCGAATGGAGATAAACAGGTGAGTTGTTTGTGGAAACCTCACAAACAAGTCGATAGGGTTGTTGTTTTCTACCGGAAGTGTTGGGAAGACTTGTACACCTTGGTTTTCAAACTCATGGAAAATTGAGGTTCCTAATTTTTCCAACCGCGCCAATTTTTGAGTGACTACCAATGGCTTGTAAGCCAATCCGAAAATTAACCAACCCAACGGATGTATAACACCACCCGTACCCATCGCCAGACTACCAGCCGCTAGAGCTTGAGTGGAGGCATAGTCTTTTGCCTCCCTAATTTTTCTAAACGCCGGTTCGTTGTGCAGTGGGAGTTGAAAATTGCTTGGTCGGTCTTTCACGGTAGTCATAGGAGACACCAAATATTCATACTAATGCTACCTTTACTGATGGTAATCCTTGACACGGCATTTTTTACAAAATAGCCATTTATATAAAAGGAAAATTAAATATGTTTTGCAATTGGTTAGCGATTGCGCGGAACGCCCACTTGCCAGAGGGCATGAAAAATCGGGGTATTTTGGGGTAAATTTTTCATTGCAGATTTATTTCATCCTTTACGTGGTAAGGGTTGCAGTGGCATTTGAAATGTATCTGCAAGTGCCATTTTTGGGGTGCGACAGGGAATAAAGGAGCGATTTGGCGTGTCGCATTAGCTGAAAAGCTGATTCTAACGTTGTTAGCAACAGCGATTTTGCATTTACACTCTTGCATAATTATTTCAAATCATTGAAGTTAACGCCGAGCGATATATTAAAAACTCCCTCTATTTTTCTGATAGTCTCCTCAGTTACACATCCTAGAATTTCTTCATTTTCCAAGTGATACCAATATGATCTGCTAACGCCAGCTTCTTTACAAATCTGGGTTAGCGGTCTTCTGTCCCCCTCCCTAGCCTTCCGTATCCTGTCCCCTAGTCCAGGGAAGTCCCTCTCTAATTCAATAGTTTTTTTAACTCGCACAGTGTCCATAATTAAAAATCTTGATATTCATCATATTGTATTCTGTCGCCTTTCACTTGTCTTATGGCTTAAGACATGATACGCTAGTTTGCAGATGTAATTCATCTGTCTGCCTATGCAAACACGGGATACATACTATCGACAAACTTATGAAGCCGTAGCAGGTGAAATAAGTAATCGGCGTTGGCGAGGGTTGCACCAAGAGTTAAAAGCTTCTGGGTTACTAATAACAGTTCAAACTTTGCGGATGTATGCACAGTTTAAAATGTTGCATCCCAGAACCCCAATCACGAAGCAAGCGATCGCCACCTACGAAAGTTTTCAAAATACTTACGCTGATTATTCTGATTTTACTGGCATTGAATTGTTAGAAATACTCAGAACAATCAAACCTCACGTAACAGACCGAATGCTGATAAATGCTTGGTATAAGGCAGGTTTACAGTTTTCGAGAACTGCCAACTACGACTTTAATCAAGCATCAAAAATAGTTTTTTACACCGCAATTACTAGACCATCTAGCAGGATTTACAAATGAAAGAACTCAAGAACAAAGTAGACTCTATTCGCCGAACTCTCAAGGCTAAGGGTATTAATGAAGTAACAGCCACCCAGATAGAGACTAAAATTTTAGAACTTTGTCCAGACTTCCCAGATGATTGGTGTTCTGACATTCGGACAGAAGTAATTAATAGTTTAGTCGCTGATTTGAAAACACCAGAACATGAACACACCGAACTTGCACCACTTGAGTCAGAATTAGACACAACCGCACCTCTAGAGACTCCCGAAGACTTGGAAACAATCGCCCCTCTGGAGACTTCCAATCACCTCGTAGAAAATACCCAATCTGGTGAATTAGCACTGCCAGAAACTTCTGAATTAGTTGCATCTACTGCCGAAAGCATGGGTATTGCACTAAACCTTGAAGACGTTACAGCCATAGCGTCAAACTTCGATTATGCCAGTACAAATTCAGATGATGAACTGGAGGAGATAAAAGCTGCAATCACTGCCTTTGTACAGCATAAAGCAGCTTTGAGTAGGCAAAAGATTAATCATATTGTGCAAGAAGTTAAAGACACAATTCACCGTCATGATGCTGAAAATTCAGAACTATTAAACGAGGGGTTAAGGAGCATAAGCCAAGATATCAAAAGCGGTTCCGAACGCTTTCGCCAACAAACAAGACAAGCCCTCAAAGTATTTGCACTCCCACCAAGTAAGGCAGGATAAAAGCTTTGTAATCAGTTTTAACCCTTCAAAAGCCATATCCATCATTCTGATAATTTCATCCCTTGCTGCTGTACTTGTAGCCTTTGATAACTACCGCGTTAGTCGCCACAGAGTCACCAAGCCGGAGTACCGAGAATTTCAAGATCCTAATATTTATTTGGAGGTTCCGTCATGGTTCCAGAAATAGCTCAAAGCCCCGAACTGTTAGACCTAATTGACCAATCACTAGCACTGCTAAACAAAATACAAAAGCACCCTGATTTTAAGTCAGTTGAGTATGCACCCGATTTGACTTTAGGAGATGCCGAGCAAGCTTTAATCGAACTGCGTTGGGAGACTTTACCAAGCCCCTTCGGGGCGGGTGTGGGGTGTAGTGAAAAAATTAGTCCCGAAGTAAGGTTTAAAGCCGAGTGGAATCGTGGGCGAAAAAATCCTTATATCGCATGGAAGGTTGAAACCCCACCCCAAGTGTCTGGCTTAGTTTCCCTACACCCTATCCCCTACACCCTGTTCATCCCAATCTTCCATAATCAATATTTTTGCTCTTCAAGGTTTCACTAATTAACACTACAAACAGGAATCAAGCATCATGGATCAGAAGAGATTAAACCCAGCACAATCACCCAAAATCAAAAACCACGTTGCACCTAAAGCCCGTCGTATTGGGGCGATGCTTAAGAATAAATTCGGTGTTGATTTGACAGACTTTGACAAGGCGTGTCAGGGTGATTTAGCAGCAGCCCAAAGAGTTGGGGAATTAGCGCGTCAGGGGTCGATGTATAAGGAGTTCGCCCCTCAAATTGCCGAGCTATATGGAGAGATTTTAGAGGGAAGTGAGGCTTATAACAAAGCTGTATCAGACATTTTAGTTCAAGGTGGTAAGTCAGCGATCGCCATTGACAAGGCGACCATGAAAGCAACTTTGGAAAACACAAAATATGGACATTCTCGCAGTGAACTAGCAGCCGAGTTTGTCGCCTCTAAGAATGCCGAGAACCAACGCCACCAATACCAGATGAACTATTCCCAAATTAAGGGATACATCGACGCGCACTTGGTAGCAGTTGACCAAAAAACATCACTTTTGGAACAATCCCAACGTCCAGAAGTAAAGCAAATTGCAGCAGATGAAGCATACCAGAAGAAGGAACTTGATGAGGCACTGAATAAAGGAGATCGCGCTAGATATGACCTTATCCCTGAAAAGAATTATCAAGGTACTGGAATAAAAGCCAAGTTGATGCAGTTTAAGACCGCACTCGGTTTCTAAACAAATAACCCCAGGTAGTCTGTCAATTCAAAAAAGGTCAAATTAATTCAAAAAGTCAAGTTTCCTGGGGTTGTTTATGTAATATTCTCCTTCACACTACCATGAACCCCAATGATATTGATGAACTGTTAAACAGTGAAGACTCATCCCCTAACGAAGACACAGCGAGGTATTTAGCCCACATTGAGCGCAAATTGTATGAAGAGATAGCTGCAAGGAAGAGGTTAGACAGTGGGGTATTATTCCTAGTCTGTCAACTTGGCTCAGTCTCCCTGAGTTGGTTCCTCTTCACCCTACAAATTAGCATTAGTTTAATAGTTGCAACTTGTATTATTTGTGCTTTACTTCCTGGTTTAATTGACGCAGGTGAAAGTTTTAATTTTGAACTGTCCAGTGAACGCTGGGAACTACGCCACGACAAACCACTGATTGCACTTTGCAAACTGGGTATTGGTGGGGTTATTTCTTGGCACTCCACACGAAAGATTAGTACAGCAGTTGTGCAAACTAACTTAGCTATTAAGGACACTTACGCAGAAATCAGAACTGCTGAGTCATTGGGGAAAGGGTTCCAATTCCAGGGGCTTGAATTACTTTTAGCTGTGGTAGTAGGGCTGGGGTTAATTGCTTTTAATAGTCTGAAGAATAAAGGCAACTCTGATGTATAGAAAGCAAAACTTTTTAACTCGATTTATAGGCAGTCTAGGGTTATTAATTGCAGTTAATTATTTTGTCATGGGTTTGTGGGATATCGGTTATAGCATCAGTGCATTAGCTAATTGGCTGAGGGAACAGGGATGGGACACAGTAATTTATAGCTTCCTTGACTCCCTCCTGGTGAACATCGACTTAGTGATAGTTCTCAGCCTACTTATAGGGGTTATTTGGGTACTTCGTAGGTAAAGAGAATGCAAGAAATTCTGAAATTTAACGAACGCCTCAAAGCACAAAGGAAGACAGCCACACTATTATCAGCATCTCTATTTATTGGAGGTGTTGCGTTATGTTTACCACTATTTGCAGATACTACTAAATATCCTGAAACATTATTCTGTTTTAATCCTAACGCTGATGTGTGTGAGGGTCAACAAATCAAGAGGGGTATTAGTTGGATAATTGACCGTGAACGCAGAAACTTTACTTTTGATACTAAGGTGAAGTTCTTAAGAGTTATCCCCCCTGATGCACCCAAAGCACCTTTATATGGTGTACTGGGAACTGTTCTTTTAATTGGTGCGTATGGTGTATCTAAATCACTCACAGATACACAGGAGAAAGCAATTCATAGTCAGTTCGCACTGTTAAAAATACGAGCGCTAGAAAATGACATTTATGTTTCCAATCATTTGGATCTAACTGCATTCAGTAAACAGCACCAAGCCCAAATAACTAAGGAGATAATTGCACGCGACACAGCCGGGGCAATTGAACAATTGAAGACTGAAGGAGAACAGCAACTAGATCATATTAATGGACAGTTACAGGGTGAAGTCGCGTTAAAATCGCATCAACTCCAGTTATCAGAACTGGACAAAGAAACCGCAAAAAACCACCTGGAAACAGCCGAGATTAACCGCAAGCTTGACAAACTGAATAAACCGACTAATGATACTGGTACTGCTGCTACACAAACACCCAAGGACACGCTAAAGAATACCCTGATAGATGCTTTAAAAAGTCACGAAGACGGGTATTTGTGGACAATTATAAACAGCTTAAAACCATTATGGCTGATTGGTAATCAAGGGTCTGGTAAAACTTACACAGCCGGTGCGATCGCATTAATTAGAAAATACTGTCTTGATGCACCAGTACACCAGCTTATTGATAGACACGCCACTGGTGACAATGCCGACGTGTGGAAACTGCTACAAGCTTATACACTAGCTGAAACTGAAGAAGATATCAGTACAGCTTTTGATGAGTGCTGTGATAGATGGTTGCAACGGATTAAGGAAAAGCCAAAAACTAAGCAGCAGGTGATTTGTGATGAATTTACCAATTTAAAATCTCTGTGTGGTGACACGGCGATCGCATTCTTCAAAATGTCCCTCACCGACACCCGCAAAGCCAAAGAATACCTGCTAGGAATCACCCATAATGCCACCAATGAATCATTCCCAGATGGTACAGCATCAGCCCGGAAAGCCGGAACTATTCTACTGGAGAAGTTTAGTGCCAACGGTGAAACACCACTATCTAGGGTAGTTGTCCGCTATGGCCTTGTAGATGAGAACGGCAATAACTTAGAAGACGAGGAAAGGACACTACCAAACTGGATGCACCCTGAGCGCATTTACCAGCACTTCAATGGTAAGCCAATTAATTTTGAAGATTAGCTTTCATTGCAATATCAATTTTATATAAACATAATGTAGACACAGCAAGGAATAGGGCTAGACAGGAGGTAGGCGTTCGCTGTCTGGTATTTTGCTTTCAGAGCTATAGTGGTAAATTTATTGATAATGACTTGCACTTAGCTCAATCCAGCATGACACTCATCCTCAGCCAATCAGACCTTGACGAACTGCACCAACAGGCTCCTCAACCCCAGGTTCAGAATCTCGTACTTGATAGCTTTGAGGAGCTTGGGGGTGTGCCGGAAATCTTAGGACGGGGCTACAATCGCAGTATGAACCTATCGCCTGGAGTGTGGTTAAACTTCTCAGATTGCCAATATCACCAGGACTTGATGGTGAAAACACCTGACCATGACCATCCGATTCAGATAGAAATTTTTCTATCAGGCATGATTTACTTTGATGATGTTCATCCTAATCTGGGTGGAACCCATAGCTACTTTTCGGGTAGTGGAATTTCGCGTGGCTACATTGAAAAGCATCGGGCTGGAGAGCGTTTAACTTGTGTGAATGTAGATATTTCGCCAGAATTGTTAGACTCGTTTTTGCTGGAGGATAAGCAATACAACTCTGATATTCAGAAATTGCTGTTTAAAGGGGAAGACTGGAAAAACTCATTTTATCCCAAAGTGACACCAGCAATGCGCGAGCTTGCTCAACAAATGTGGAATCCGCCCTATCGCGGTACTGCAAAGCGGATGTATCTTCAGGCAAAGGTATTTGAGTTAGTGGCGATGCACCTGGATTGGATTTCGGCAGAGCAACAGCCAATTTTTGACACATTGGGATTAAGACCTGACACCATCGCCCGTATTCACCACGCTAAAGACATTTTGACTAAACAACTTGAGCAACCGCCATCACTGTCGGAACTAGCACAGCAGGTAGGAGTAAGTGTTCGTACCCTTCAGCGCGGTTTTCGATCACTGTTCAACACTACAGTTGTCGGCTATTTGAAACAGCAGCAGCTAGAACAGGCAGAACGTTTGTTGCGCCAGGGTGCTGCTGAAGGTCTGCGAGGCACTTGTACGGTGGCAGAGGTTGCAACGCGGGTAGGCTACGGAAACATCGGACACTTTTCGGTAGCGTTTAAGCGTTGCTTTGGCATTACCCCCAGCCAGTGTTTAGCAGGAAAACTGGCGGTTTTTGAGTAGAAAATTGGCGTTTTTTGAGTAGACACGCCACAGTCAACTTCTCTACACTACACCTCATAGCTAACAAAAATATTTAGCAACAAAAGCTTTGATTGCTGTGTGAGGAACTATGAGGAGTTGGTGTTTATCTGTTCGTCTATCGTTTTTAATCACTCTTTCGGGATGTTTGAGTATTGTTGCAGTTTCATCGGTATGGGCTAGTGAGAAACAGCAAGATGTAGACATACAAAATCAAACAAGTTCTCAAATTCGCCAACTGAGCGAAATAGAACTACCCACGACTAACGCCCAACTGCTAGTGCAGTCACCAACTCCCAGCAATCCCCCTGTTGTTCCGGGAAGTATTGTCACAATTACGGGAGTGAAAGCAAATCCCACGGATAAAGGGGTGGAGGTGATTTTAGAGACAACCCTTGGTGAACAACTGCAACTGACAAATCGCAGTGCTGAGAATAACTTTATTGCAGATATTCCCAATGCTCAACTGCGTTTACCTAGTGGTGAGGCGTTTACATTTCGTTCGGAAAAACCAGTTGAGGGAATTACGGAAATTACAGTCACAAATATCGATGCAAATACTGTGCGAGTTGCGGTGGTAGGTGTTGCAGCATTACCCACAGTTGAGTTATTTGATGATGATGCAGGGCTGGTTTTGGCGGTAGCATCTACGACAACGGCGATACAGCCTCCAGAAACACCGCCAACCGAAGAACAGCCAGCAAGTGAGACACCAGCAGCACAGCAGGATGAGCCGATTGAGTTGGTGGTGACGGGAGAGCAGGATGAAGGCTACAATCCTTCAGAGGCATCGACCGCAACGCGAACGGATACGCCCTTGCGAGATATTCCGGCTTCAATTCAGGTCGTGCCGAGACAGGTGATTGAAGATCGGAAGGTGACAAGGTTAGGCGAGGCACTGGAAACGGTCAGTGGCGTTACGGCTGCCTCTTCGTCTGCGGGTCAAACAACAGGTGGTACTAATTTCATCAGAGGATTTGCACAAATCGGTAGCTTCCGCAACGGATTTCCTCAAGGCAATGAGTTCAATACGTTAGAACCCATTGGCACGATTGAGCAAGTGGAAGTACTTAAAGGTCCTGCTTCAGTTTTATTTGGACAAGTGGAACCGGGCGGAATTGTCAACACTGTCACTCGGCAACCGTTGAGCGATCCCTATTACAGGCTGGAATTTCAAGCAGGAAATCGTAATTTTTTCCAACCCATCCTTGATTTCTCAGGTCCTCTGACGACGGATAAAAAAGTGCTTTATCGCTTCATTGCTGGCTATGAGGTTCAAGACGGTGTTCAAGAGTTTATCAATACTGACCATATTTCAGTTGCGCCCTCTATCACCATCAACTTTAGCGAACGGACGAATTTGAATTTATACTATGAGTTTGCCCGTACCTCTGGAAACATTGCTGATAATGCTCCTCCTGCTGTTTTGCGTACGGACGGTAGCATATTGACTCCTCGGAACTTCTTTGCGAGTTATCCTAATACATCTGAGGGGTCGTATCAGTCGCAAAAGATTGGATACACGTTAAACCATCGCTTTAGCGACAACTTGCAGCTTCGGAATAGTCTTGCGGTAACGTTAGATAGCTACACACGAAACGGAGTTAGTTTTGGTGAAGTACGGGACGATCGCTTCTTAGTCTTCTCCAATGGTTTTGGTGTGGATTCTTTCTATGATCAAAGCAACTATTTTGGTCAGATCGACTTGTTGGGAAAATTCAACACCGGCTCAATTTCACACCAGGTTGTGCTGGGTTTTGATGCAAACAACTTTAAGGTTGAAGCTAACCCCTTGCTTTACGATGTTAGTAGTATACCCGATCTCGATATCTTCAATCCAAACTACGATATTCCAAGACCTGGCTTTACCATGTCAAGCCGAGGGCAGGATAGGTATGTTTTTAACTCATATGGAGTCTATCTTCAGGATCAAATGGCATTGAGTGATAACCTGAAACTCCTGATTGGTGGTCGCTATGATTGGCTGTCCAATGATTTTGAGTTGACGGTATTTGGGAATGGAAGGACGCAGCAAAGTGATGGTGCTTTTAGCCCCCGACTTGGTCTAGTGTATCAGCCCAGCAAAACAGTTTCGCTTTACGCCAACTACAGTCGTTCCTTTAAACCCTCTGCCTACGCACGTTCAGTAGATGGAACAAGAAACTTTGAGCCAACGGTGGGAACTCAATACGAAGTTGGAGTCAAAGCCGATTTTCTAGACGGAAAGCTTTCGACCACCTTAGCCGCCTACCATCTGACTAAAACTAATGTGATCACGCCCAATCCCGATCCCATACTGGCTGCTCAAGGGTTCTCCGTGCAGACTGGAGAACAGCGCAGCCAAGGGATTGAGTTGGATATTGCAGGTGAGATTTTGCCCGGATGGAAAGTCATTGGCTCCTATACCTATACGGATGCCAAAGTAACTGAGGATAACTCTACTCCTGTGGGCAACCGATTAGCAAACGTGCCAGAAAATCAAGTTAGTCTTTGGACAACCTATGAAATTCAGCAGGGAGATATGAAAGGATTGGGATTTGGATTGGGACTATTTTATGTGGGTGAACGACAAGGCACCTTGGCAAACGATTTGACACTCCAAGATTACTTCCGAACAGATGCGTCGCTTTTCTACAAAAGAGATGGTTTTAGGGCAGCGATCAATGTTCGCAATTTATTTAATGCGGACTATGTGGAATTTGCTGAGGGTAGGTTTTTTGCTGGGAGAAGTAAGCCTTTTACGATCATAGGCTCCATCAGTTGGGAGTTTTAAATCGCAATTTAAAGTCGTTGATGATCAAATAACATAATAGAGTTCTGTTTGATTGCGTGAACAATCTTAAAACAACCATGATAACCAGCCAAATACGTCGTCTGATAAAGCCATTTCTGCTAGTGGCTTTATCATTCCTTTTGATCATTACAGCCTGCCACAATTCCATCACCCAAAAAACCAATATTTCAACAGTAAAAGCAGGAGCCGCGTCTGAGTGTCGAGTCATCAAGCATAGGCTTGGTGAAGCCTGCATTCCATTAGAACCACAGCGCATTGTTGTTTTGGATGTTCCAGCCATATTAGATTCTTTACTAGCTCTTGGTATCAAACCAGTCGGTACAGCAGTCGCTCATTTTGGTAATGATGAGCATGGGAGTGGGAACAGATACTTTCTGGATTTGTTGCCTGAACTGGTTTTAGGAATTGAGTCAGTGGGGGTAGAAGGAACTCCCTCTTTGGAGAAGATTTTGAAGCTAAAACCGGACTTAATTCTTCTAGCAAATCAATCTGAACTAGCATACCCCCAGCTATCGAAAATTGCCCCTGCCGTACTCATCGATACATGGAAAGACAGAATACCGATAAAAGAAAATTTTCGACAGATTGCCAAGATTATGGGAAAAGAGAAGGAAGGAGAAAAAGTTCTTGCTCGATACCAAGAGCGTGTTTTAGCGTTTAAGAGTCAATTAGGCGATCGATTACGAAGCTCGGAAATCTCAATAATTGGTTATCATGGGAATCAGTTTTTTATTTCACACAATTCTTCAAACTACCACCAGGTTTTCCAAGATATTGATGTACCCATTAAACCAATCCTTCTGAAGCAAGAAAACTATACTCAAATCAGCATTGAGAAGATTAGTGATTTTGATGCTGATATCCTATTTTTTACTGATTATAATAACCCTTCACTGCATCTGTATCAGTATCCTTTAATCCTATCTCTGAAAGCTGTTAAAAATGGTCGAGCTTACATTGTTGATGGGAGAGTTTGGGAATTTTATGGTCCCATTGGAATGAATCTTTTTCTTGACGATATTTCTAAGTATCTTCTGGAAGGAAAACAAGACCCTTACTTTCCTAGACGGGGCTAAAAAACTCAGGGGATATTTCATCAATAACTTCTAAACCTATCGCAAAATTGTAAACCACCATTCCCACTACAATGCCAAAACCCTTTCTCCATCCTCTCCTGCGTCTACTCCGCTATGCTAAACCCTATCAACCTCAAATTTGGGGTGCAATTATTTGTTCAATTCTGCGTACCCTATTAGACCTAGCACCACCTTATCTCATCGGTATTGCAGTAGATGTGGTAGTCGAACGAGAAACTTCCTTAATTGCGCGGTTTGGTATTCAAAATCCCCTGAATCAGTTATTAGTATTGTCTGTCCTCACGATCGCCACTTGGGGTTTAGAATCCCTCAGCCAATATGGAGCGGACAAAATTTGGCGTAATTTAGCACAAACCCTACAACACGAACTGCGAGTTGATACTTACAACCACTTACAAGAACTAGAACTGGCGTATTTTGAAGACCGTAGCACGGGTATCCTGCTATCTATTCTCAATGATGACATCAACCAGCTTGAGGGCTTTTTCAACTCTGGCGCTCAGAACCTCATCGGCTTTTTCACGCGAGTATTTGCGGTGGGGATGAGCTTTTTGCTGCTGGCTCCCGGTATTGCTTGGTTGGCGATGTTACCCATCCCGTTTATTCTGTGGGGAACTTTCGTGTTTCAATCCCGGTTAGCTCCCCGCTATGATACAGTACGCGATCGCGCCGGAATTATCAGCGATCGCCTCGCTAACAATATCTCTGGAATTGCCACCATCAAAAGTTTTACGGCTGAAGCCTATGAGAGCGATCGCGTTTACCAAGAAAGTGAATCCTATCGTCGCAGTAACAAACAGGCGATCGCCCTAAGTGTCGCCTTTCAACCTATACTACGATTTTTGATTTTACTAGGGTTTGTGCTAACGCTGTATTTGGGTGGTCGGGAAGTGCTACAAGATCGCCTGACTGTGGGTACTTATAGCTTTATGGTGTTTATTGTTCAAGATTTACTCTGGCCGTTTACTTATCTCAGCGAAATCGTGGACGAATATCAGCGAGCGATGGCTTCGGTGCGGCGTGTCATGGGTTTACTGGATACCTCTGTGACTATTCCCCACGGACAGCAATTATTACCAACAGAAACCGTCAAGGGTCAAGTGCAATTTGATCATATTACCTTTGCCTACAACGAACGCAACCATACACTCAAAAATTTAGCTCTCCAGATTCCCGCCGGAGCCACAATCGGTATTGTCGGAGCAACGGGTTCTGGGAAAAGTACCTTAGTTAAACTTTTACTACGCTTTTATGAAGTACAGAGTGGACGCATTTTAGTTGACGACATTGATATCCGCGACCTCAATTTATGCGATTTACGGCGCTGTATCGGTTGGGTGAGTCAGGATGTGTTTTTATTTCACGGTACGGTAGCGGAAAATATTGCTTATGGTAGTTTTGATGCTACTGAGTCAGAAATTATTCATGCTGCCAAATTAGCTGAAGCTCATGAGTTCATTCTGCAACTACCCCAAGGATACGATACTATTGTGGGCGAAAGAGGTCAAAAACTTTCAGGTGGACAAAGACAACGAATTGCCATAGCCCGTGCTATTCTCAAAGACCCAGCAATTTTGATTTTAGATGAAGCGACATCTGCGGTAGATAATGAGACGGAAGCGGCAATTCAACGCTCTTTAGATAAGATTACTGTAAATCGGACGACTATAGCCATTGCCCATCGTCTTTCCACAATTCGCCATAGTCATTGTATTTATGTCATGGCTCATGGTCAAATTGTCGAGCAGGGTAAACACGAGGAATTACTAGCACTTAATGAGATTTATGCCAGTCTGTGGCGTGTACAGTCTGGGATTCATTAATACTTGCTTTTAACTATTTTATATTATCCCAAAACTAGTACAAGTCGGCGTAAATAAACAGACCATTCAAAATCCATGAAAAGCCCATTTTATAAGCTTTTTGACTTTTGACTTTTGACTTCCGCTTTGCGGTACTAGGGTGTAGGGATTAGTTCTTTCACCACACCCCACACCCTTCTTAAACGTTTGTCTACAAAGCAGAGGATAAGTCTAGTACACATCGGCGTAAATAAACAGACTATTCAAAATCCATGAAAAGCCTATTTTATAAGCTTTTTGACTTTTGACTTTTGACTTCCGCCTTGCGGTACTAGCAGTTTGTTACATCCTTAAAAACAAGTTTTACCAGCACTGAAAGATTTTCTTGAAAGCTGTGATTATGGATAATTTCAAAACTTTAAAAACCAAATTAAATGCTCAAGGTTATCGATTCACCCCACAACGCCAATTAATTTTTGAGATTTTTCAAACTCTGCCAAAAGGTCATCATTTAAACGCAGAATCAGTACACTCGTTGCTGCTAGAATGTGGGTCAGCAATAAGTTTATCTACAGTTTATCGTATCCTCAAAATCATGACTAAGATGGGGATTATCCGAGAAGTAGAATTGGCACAGGCACAAAAACATTACGAACTCAACACCATCTCTACCCATCATCATATTGTGTGTGTTCAATGTCATCAGATTATTGAGTTTGAAAATAACTCTATCGTCCAACAAGGCTTAAAACAAGTAGAAACAATGGGATTGCAATTAATTGATTGTAAATTCACACTGCAAACTATTTGTCCAGAAGCTCTACAGAGGGGATGGCCGACAATATCTAGTAATTGGATATGCCCTCGATTTATCAAGGCAGACAAAACCAAAAACTCAACCCATCAGCAACTAGATTTAAACCCCGATATCAAAGAAAAACCTGAGCGCCGCATCGATTTAAAAGGAAAATATATTGTAGTTCACACACCCAAAGATGAGATTGATAACTGTCAACACCAAGCCAAGTTGATTACAGGATGGCGTTTGTCAAGAGCAGATAAAAGCTGGCATTTTCCTCTAGAACAAGCTTCAGAGGTACTAAATCTTTTTCCCGGATATGAGATAGAACCCAAAATATTTGATCATTAAAATTTGTATTAGTTGAACACTAACTTTACTCTAATTTTGCCCATTCTTCGGGAAGCATATTGGCAATCAGTTCAAAACTACCTTTGCCATCAGGCTTAACAACATAAGCCATACCCTGTGGGTCTGGATAAAACCCTGTTGCTGCTTCAAACAAATCATCATGACCAACAATTATTGTACGCCTTATGTGAATTAAAAACGCCCAAGCTATGGCAAGGGTTTCAGGCTGTGGTTTAGCCCAGGTGTTTAACCATGTTGCCTCCTGAAGACTTTCCCGACTCCAACTCACATAAGCCGTATTGTATAAGAACTTACGACAATTAATAAATATTCTCAATTGACCTGGAAAAATTTAATAAATTATTTATTATTTCCCAGTTGTTAAACTTTCCACTTTTGAGCCTGATGATGCTGACCAAATAATCTCTATAGTGCGCTCTTTCAATGAAACCGTAGGCAAAGAGTTCGGCGCAGCATGAGTTATTTAAGTCCCAATGCCAAATTTTGGTGTAGACATAGTGTAGACGCTGGCGGAGAGAAAAATGATATCGGTTTTGATAGCAACGATGGATCAACCAGGGGTGTAGAAGCGAGTATAGACAACTCAGTCCAGCCCCAACATGAGCAAATCCTATTGGTGCGGATTATACCTGCAAGTGGTCATCGCGCTATAAGCATAAGCAAGTTTTATCAGCCAACGGAATAATCCGGGTTGTAGGCGGTGCGATTGATAAGCCTGGGTTAAGTGTGTGAAGTCGTTGACGAAACAATCACCTTTTGGGCGATAATGGGGTGTAATAGTAGGTTTCTACT
>NZ_CAWUOL010000092.1:0-19876 GCF_963923915.1 Nodularia chucula CCY0103
CTGACCCTGAATCTCTTTATTTCTCTGGCTTTTGGCTTTATTCAGCAAACCCTATTTATGAGTAGGTACAGGTAGTAATAATTAAACGCAGATGGACGCAGATAAACGCAGATAATTTTGTACTTTATTTACTTGCAACCGCCAAAGACGTTAGGACATAAGCTGATTATAAAAGTTAGACACCGAAAGGCTTTTACCCTACTCCCCAGCTATACTTGCAAACTGCTGTAAATTACGAATTACAGTGAAAGGTAAGGGCTACCCATTCGTTTAATTTTTGACAATCGATGACCTGAAATCCGGCTGTATTTAGGGCTGTGGTGACAGTTTCTTGATGATCTGTGGTAAACCCGGCTGTAATTAGTAGCCCTGGTTGTGTGGGATTTTGACGTAAGGCTTTTCTAAAATCATCAGCGAGGGCAATATGCACCCGTGCGAAAATATTGGCAACAATTAAATCAAATGTGTTTTCTGCTTCAATTTTTGAGACATCATTAACTGTGTTTCCACCCAGCCAGTGTCCCAAATCACTGCCACATCCCAGGCTACCTTGCATAACCTGTACTTGCCGCTCTACATTGTTCAGAGATACAGCTTCCTGAGTCGCTTCTACAGCTACACTGTCATTATCTAAAGCTAAGACATTAGCCCCTAGCTTCGCCATAGCGACACTTAAAATACCTGAACCTGAGCCAAAGTCCAATACCTGCATTTGAGGGATTATGTGCCGTTCTAGCAGTCGCAAACTGACGATGGTGGCTGGATGTAACCCGCTTCCGAATGCGAGGGTTTTCTGAAGTTTTAAGGTGATTTTTTCTGCTATTTCTGAAGGTTCAGGTGTATCGGAATTGACAATTACAAATTTTTCCCCAATGGGATGAATCAGTGGTTGGGGAATATCTGTGATTTTATTTTCAACAACGCTTGTTTCAATGGCTGTTGTCATTCCAGTGCGATGCAAAGGCGAAAGCAAATTTTCAATTTTTTCTACAGATGTCCGCGCGCTGATATCGTAGGGTAAGTATAATTGAATTGTACATTTCCAATCAGAATTAGCTAAGTCAGATTCTGTATATTCTGTAATATAAATATCTTTAATATCAATAGTTTCAGCCAGTAGGGTACATACCCAATCAACTGCTTCATGGGTTGTATGCAGAGTTAGTTCGATCCAAGACATATTATTTTCCTAATTTTTAGGCTTTTGACAGGTTTTGGCGACGATTAGCCCACCACGCAAATCCAGCACCAGTGACAAACATGAGTAAACTATAAATAGCTGCGGGAATCGCCATTGTGGGTGTATTTAAAAGTGTCTCGGAAGATGCGATCTGCTTTGCAGCAGCGCTTCGCTATCGCAATGGCAAGTGTTCCATTCTGAATACCTACTTCTACTGTAATGGCTGTAGCCCGTTTTTCGCCTAATTGGGTTAAGGTGGCAATTCCAAAACCTAAAGCCATTGTGACTAAATTCAAAACCAGAGTTACCCAGCCGACATCAATGACATAGGAAATAAAATTCCCTCGTTCTCGTAGCAATACCCCAGTAATCACCACTGCTAGGAAAAATAAAGATAGCCACTTCACCGGTTTATCTGCTTTGGCTGCTATTCCGGGAGCATATTTATTTGCTACCATGCCGACGGCGACTGGGATAAGTGTAATTACTGCAATCTGTAAGACAGTATTTATAAAAGGTAACTGTAGTGTCGTTCCTTGTCCTAAAAATGTCTGCATTGAGAAATTGACTACCAAAGGAATGGTAAAAACCGTAATTAAACTACTGATAGCGGTGAGGGTTACAGATAAAGCCACATCTCCCCCAGCCAAAAACGTCACCATGTTAGAGGTCGGACCACCGGGACAGGCGGCTAAAATCATCACGCCTACTGCTAGTTCGGGTTCTAGGGGAGAGAGGGAAGCAATAGCAAAGCCGATTATGGGTAACATGATCAACTGCGCTACCAAGCCAATGATCACTGCTTTGGGATAGATAACAACTCGTTTAAAGTCTTCTGGAGTCAAGGATAACCCCATTCCTAACATGATAATAAATAGAGCCAGGGGCAGAAATATATCTGTGAGAAAATTTGCTTCCATCCTTAACCTTCATTGGTGAAATTAAAAATCCCTCTGGATTGTACCCTGTTCCCGGTTAAATTCTAGCCATTAAGTTGTTTTAACTAAAAATACACTAAGATTGCCAATAATTTTTTATCAGAATTTTCTCGAAAATTATCTTGAGACATCACACAAGAGTATATGTTTTATATTATTAGCCAGTTTTGTTCTAGATAATCATTTAAATGATTACTAAACGTTAATGTAATGTTTACAGGTTTTTTACCTTTTCTTATACAAACAAATATAGAGTACAAACGTTAAGTTTTACCGATTTTCGTAAAAGTTACAGCCACAGTTTTAGTTTGTTTCCACAAATAAATAGTAAAAAATGAAGAAGTCTAAGTTTTTCAAGGCCATTCTACTGATTGCCTTACCAGTCATATTTTCCATTCTGCTTAATTACGTACAAAACCCATTAACTGCCCAAACCTCAAGCGTTCATTTAACAATGGGTAATCCTAGTAATGCTGGAGGTAGCTATAGTAATCGTTTATTAAGCAAATCTCAATATGCAGTTTCCTATAACTGCTATAGAGGAACACCAAATTGGGTGAGTTGGCAGTTAAATACATCATGGTTGGGCAGCGCACCTCGTCAAGATGATTTTCGTGCAGATACCACACTACCTTCCAGCTGCTATCGGGTTACTTCTTCTGATTACACTGGAAGTGGCTTTGATAGAGGACACATGGCTCCTTCAGCAGATAGAACTAACACAGTTGCTAATAACTCTGCTACTTTTTTAATGACAAATATAATTCCTCAATCACCGGATAATAATCAAGGTGTGTGGGCGAGTCTGGAAAGTTATTGTAGAGATTTGGTGGTTAATCAAGGTAAAGAACTCTATATAATTTCGGGTTCTTATGGTTCTGGTGGAACAGGATCGAATGGAAGCAGAACTACAATTGCTGGTGGTAAGGTAACTGTACCTGCAAGAATTTGGAAGGTTATTGTAGTTTTAAATTCTGTCAATTCCGGTGCTTACAGCGTCAGCACTAACACTAGAGTAATTACTGTAGACATACCTAATATACAAGGTATTAGAAACGCGAGTTGGAGAAATTATAGAATTAGCGTTGATACTTTGGAATCTAGAACTGGATACGATTTTCTTTCTACTGTTCCTGTGTCTACTCAAAGTGTCATTGAGTCTAGAGTTGATAATTTGTAAGTAGGGTCAGGTAAGTTAAAACTTAAAGCCTGTCTATATTTGCAGACAGGCTGATGTTTAATTAATTACGTTTCTACTAGAACTGTTGAAATTCCTGCTAAATCACCAGATGGAGTCTTACCAACTACATAAACATCAATCTTTACCGTACCTAAACGATAGACTTTAATATCAGCAAGGGTATCTTTTAGGGTTTTAATAAGGGTTTGAAATTTTTGCACATCTTGTTTTTGTCCTTCATCGTGCCATTCTTTTTCTTCAGCACAATTATGAAATAAATAATCTAGTTCTACTTCTTCAATTAGTGTTTCTAGCGGATGTGTTGTTAATTGGAGAAGTTTTTGATTCGTCAAATTATTTTGACCTTGGTCAGTCCATAAAAAAACTTCAAAGGGGTATTCTGACTCGCTCATCATGAGTAAACCTTCTGAAGCTTTCCTCAGCTTTTCAGTAATTTCATTAGTCATAGAGTTTTATTATTATACTGTATTTATAATTTAGCATTATTCAGAATTTATATCATGACCTATCCGAAATTACTATTAATTTTTTTGCTAAAATATTAGCTGGAGAAATAAAAATATTTTGAAAAAAAACCGTTTCCTATAACCCTTGTAGTAGAAACGTTCCATGGAACGTCTCTACATTCTTTTCTGGAGATGTCTACTGAGTTGACACGGTTAATACTTGCGGTGGTGTCGCATCTGGGGGATAGATGAAGTCTACTTCTACTAATCTGCGATCGCCTGCTGGTATATTCAATAAAACTAGGGGTTCTCCTGGTTGACCTCTTCTCTGCACTAAATGGGTAAACTGGGTTCTGGGGCGACCTTGATCATCGGTGTAACGTACTCGCACTGACCCCCGAAAGAATACCTGCGGTGCTGTGTTCGTGAAAAAGCGTAGTCCTTGCTTAACTAAATTATCTTCTTTAATTGGTGTTTGCACAGATACACTAACGCTTTGGGTATTTTCAGTATTATTATGTAGGGGTAACTGCAAGCTATATTGAATGCCATAGTTACCGTGAGCCATGTAAGCAGTGTCAGGATAACGTACCAGCATGGGTGCAGTTTGAATCTGATTTGTGCCTAAAGTCCCTCCATGCAGACTACTCAAAGGATAGGAAAAGGCTTGACCTGCTTGGGGTATTGTTAAATATCGCGCTTCGGGACTATCTACAACTAAGGATTTCCACTGAGAACCTTGAGCAACGCCAGCAACACGCCCATAAATTCTTCCTCGGTCGGTTGCGTCTAAAGGTGTGGGAACTCTATCCCGTGGTGTTGACAATTCGCCAGTTTGCAGGACATTTTCCCATTCTGCTAAAGTCGGCGCACGTTCCGTACCATCCCCATTATCACGGGCAAATAAAGCCATACTTGCCGCATAAACTGTACCACTACTCTGCAACCGCATTAATGTAGAGCGACCATTTAAAGGTGGTGTGAGTTCTTTAACTGGTATGGGTAGATTTAATAACATTTTATTCTGCCCTGGAGGAATGACAATTTGAGGGGGGAAAGTTTCTTGTCGCCTTCCTCTTAGGACATCAGATACAGCGCGATCGCCAGGGCCTGCAAAAATATTACCTAAGATATTCCGACTCGTCGCTGGTAACTGAATAAATGGTGCATCTGGTTGACTTAAATAACTGGCAGCTTGCAAAATATTTACTGTCACTGGTTCAGTTCCGGGATTGTGCAGCATAATTCCTAAATGCAGCGACCTTAAATCCTCCGGTGGTTCCGCCCTAGCAATATGATGGGCAAAAACATCAAATCGCCCTTGAAAGGGATAATTTAAATGCGCCTCTGGAACCTGTTTTCCATCTTGGGGAAAAGTGGACAGTAAAATTCCTTCTTTTAAAACTAATTCGGGACTATTGCTATTAAATACAGGTACTGTATCCAGTTGTCCCGGTAAAGGGCGGACTTCTTGGGGTTTTACCACTTCTTCTGGGGGTGGTGTAGTTGGTGTTCCTTGAGCCAGGATGAGATTGAGTAATAATGACAACATAATACTGAGAATATAGCTTCCCCTTAGAGACGCAGAGGGTTTTATAAAAGTGCCAGATTGTTAATAATTAATAAGAAGTCAGCCAGAATGAGGGGCAAATTTTCCGGATTTAACAGGGGAACATGGACAAAAACACATGGTATGGGAAGTTGATTTTGGCACAAGTAGTTTAAAACTGCATAGTAAACACTCTCACAAACAAATTTACCGCAGTCGTAACTAATCTCAATTGCTGTTGCACTTGTTACTAATTTTTCCAATTTAACATTTGTCGGCAAAACACTTTCCCCACAGCTAGCAACCGCTTCCAGACTTAGTTTTGTCCTGCTAGCAGCCATCCCAGAACAAATAATATAATCCGGTTGGAGTTCAGAGATTTTTTGAATTACTTGCAAACTAGCTTGATGCTCATCTACAGGTAAACGCCGCAGAAATTTTAAATCATAAGGGAGGGAGTTAAGTTTGATCACTTCGAGTAATAAATCATCGCTAGAATTTGACCTTTGCTCACTCAACCAAATATCAAAAGAAGTTAATAGTATTCTTTTCGCCATAAGAAATATTATTTAGAATAGAAACACCCTCCATAATAACTTTACAAGGAGCCGGTTAATGCCAGTTATTGCAGTCGTAGATTACGATATGGGAAATTTGCACTCAGTCTGCAAAGGTTTAGAAAAAGCTGGAGCAACGCCTCACATTACTCATGCTGCTAAAGATTTAGAAATGGCAGATGCGGTTGTGTTACCTGGGGTAGGGGCATTTGATCCCGCAGTTCAACACCTGCGATCGCGTGGTTTAGAACAACCCATTAAAGATACGATCTCATCTGGTAAACCCTTTTTAGGGATCTGTTTGGGATTACAAATTCTCTTTGAATCCAGTGCAGAAGGAACTCAACCAGGGCTAGGAATTGTCCCCGGAAAAGTGCGCCGATTCCGACCGGAGGCGGGGATTACTATTCCTCACATGGGATGGAACCAACTAGAGTTTACCCAACCAAAAAGTATTTTGTGGGAACATTTGCCAGCTGATCCTTGGGTATACTTTGTGCATTCTTACTATGTTGACCCAACAGATCCTGAAGTTCGAGCTGCAACTGTTACCCACGGTTCTCAAAATATCACAGCTGCGATCGCCCGTGATAACCTAACAGCAGTGCAGTTCCACCCGGAAAAATCTTCTAATATTGGATTGCAAATTCTCTCTAATTTTGTAGCCCAAGTCCGCGAAAAAATTGCTGCATAATCCAACTTTTAATTGCTAATTTTGTCCGTTGTTGTTTGTTTTTTGTCATGGTTTTGCCAATGACTAATGACTAATGATTTACCATGCTTGCCCTGAGCGTAAGCCGAAGGGAGAGAAGTCGAAGGGACAATGACCAATGACACTGAGAATTTACGGGAATCGCCAAATTAAAACTTTACCAGGGCAAGCTACCAGACCCACCAGTGCGCGGGTGAGAGAAGCTGTATTTAATATATGGCAAGGAGAAGTTACAGGGTGTTGTTGGCTAGATGTGTGTACTGGTAGTGGTTCGATGGGTGCAGAGGCTTTGTGTAGAGGAGCTAATTTAGTAGTAGGGATAGAAAAATCAAGCCGAGCTAGTGCCATTATTCAACAAAATTGGCAGCAGGTGGCGCATGGTGAGCAAAAATGGCAACTCTTGCGCGGAGATGTCATGCAGCAATTAAAAAATTTATCAGGAAAGCAGTTTGACAGAATTTACTTTGATCCACCTTATGCTAGTGGATTATATCAGCCTGTTTTAGAGGCGATCGCACATTATGATTTATTAGCTGTGCATGGTGAAATCGCTGTAGAACACAATCCCCAAGGATGGACATCGCCAGTTATACCCACTTGGGAGATTTGCCGCCAAAAGGTTTACGGTAACACAGCCCTGACTTTCTACCGAATCATGGATGAGCGAAATGAAAGAGAGTATTGATATTGACTGAATAGTTAATTTGTACTATATACTAACGAATGGTAAGTAACCTATCTAAAAACTCAATTTCATGGAAACTTTCCTGAAATAAACAGTTGGATATACATAGCAAAGGAGATATCACAGTGAAGTATGTAGATATTCAAGCCACGCTTAGAAACGTAAGCATACTTGAAATTACTGAGCAAACTACCAACACTGATGCTAGTGCGTCCATGAAGATAATTGGAAACTTCAATCAATGCATGGTTGGTTTGGTCTGCTTTTCAGGACTAACCCCTTGGGAACGCCATCCAGATGACGAGCTTCTTCATATTCTGGAAGGCGAAGTGGATGTCAAAGTTCTTCTAGAAGATGGTGGATATAGTGAAATCACTCTTCAATCTGGCACAATCTTCACCGTTCCTCGTGGCTTATGGCATAATCAGCATTCCCATCAAGGTGTGAAGCTGCTTTTTGTGACTTCTCAACAAGGTAACGAAGAATCAACCTTAGAAGATCCTCGCTTGCACTTACCTTGCTTGAGTTTTGAGGGGTGAACGTTCTGCTAGGATTGTACGTCCCCATGCTAGTATTTATAAGCACTTGGGAGATTTGCCGCCAAAAAGTTTATGGTAATACTCCCGGATTTCTAGCGAATTATCAATTAGTATGCTGACAATTAGCCAAGCAAAACCACATGATATTGAAAACATTAAAATTTTTTACAGTCAGTGTGGTTATGGCGGTGGTGTGAGCGATAAAGATTTAATACTTATTGCTCAATTACAAGAAAAAATTGTTGGTGCAGTACGCTTATGTCCAGATAATGGGTTCATTGTACTAAGAGGTATGCAAGTTCTAGCTCAGTTTCAGCATCAAGGCATTGGCAGACAGTTACTTCTGGCATGTAAAGAGCAACTGAATGATCAAGTGTGTTACTGTATCCCGTGGTATCATCTGCAATCTTTTTATCAACAAGCATTTTAGAGCCTATATCCACTTTGAATACAGGCAATGTGACAAACGAAAAAACAGTCGAAATTTTGGAAAGACTCTGAAGAGAGCATCACGAAGGATACACGAAGATTTGTGTTTTCAACTATATTCATTCTCAACCAATAGCTTAACGAGTATGAAAATTAAAGCAATTATTCATCCAGCCGAAGAAGGTGGCTATTGGGCAGAAGTACCTGCACTTCCTGGTTGTATTACCGAGGGGGAGACAATGGATGAGGTTATGGCTAATTTAAAAGACGCTATTGAAGGTTGGCTTGATGTTGCTAATCATCGTGATGTCATTGATTCAACAGATCAAGTGGTTGAAATTGCTATATGAAATCTATTTCTGGCAAACAACTGTGTAAGATCGTAGAGCAGAAAGGTTGGGTTTTAAGAAGAGTCACTGGCAGTCATCATATTTATGAAAACCCGGAAATAGAACAAATTTTGTCAATACCTGTTCACTGTAATCAAGATTTGAAAGTTGGAACCTTAAAAGCCTTGATGAAAATAGCTCAGTTATCTGAGGATGATTTACTATGATTACTGCTGAATATTGATTTAGCAATAAATTCACAAGTTAACTAGATAGATGATAAAAATATTATGACTAATCTGCCAGAGATCGAAGCCGCTATTAAACAACTACCAGAAAATGACATTCGCCAACTTGCGGACTGGCTTCTAAATTATCTGGACGAGGTGTGGGATCAAAAAATTGAAACTGATATCGCATCAGGAAAACTGAATCATCTAATCGCCAAAGCAGAAGCAGACATTGCAGGCAATAAAGTGAGAGATTTAGATGAAGTCCTTCGCAACTGCTGATTTTTGGCAAGCTTATCTAGATTTATCTCCACAAATAAAGGAAAAAACTCAAAAAGCCTATCAACTTTGGCAAGAAAATTCCTTGCATCCCTCTCTACATTTTAAAAAAGTAGGCAACAATCTCTGGTCTGCGCGCGTTAGTGGTGGTTATCGAGCGTTGGCTTTAAAAAAAGGTAACGATTATTACTGGTTCTGGATTGGCTCACATGACGAATATGAAGCGATGCTGAATTGATGCGAAAGGCACTCTTGTAGAGATGCGAAGCCAGTTGTACCACTTGAGGAAAGTTGGCAACGCGCTGACTGATTAATCGCATCTCCACTCAGAATTTTTAACCCCCCAATTCGTTGGGGCGCTTGTATTGCTTGTACGCGGCGTAAAATAGCCCAGCCAGAGTCACAACAATCAGACCAAGGACAATACCGGATAGCAGGGGTTCAACCACGTTTAATCTCCTGTTTGCAAAAGTTAAATATTCGTTGCTGCTGTTCATTCTACCAAATTGGGGATGAATCCCTCGCCTTACAATGTTTTTAGAGGAAAAATGATCATAAAAAAATTATCATTTGTGCTTGCAGACACCATCAAGAACTTTTAAGCTATGTGTAGGACATGAAAAACTTTTAGTAAACCCACTTTCACGGCAAACCCTTTGGATAACCAGATTATCAAACCAGAAAATTGGATACAGTGGCTCACCGCATTGGCTCTCGTGATGCTGTTAGCAGCCTCTTTGGGCATTTTTGGTGTTCAAATGGTTCAAGCTTCTGATCCTTATGTGAAGAACGTCCTGTCCTTGCAAGGAGACTCAGTTCAAGGACACGCTATCTTTCAAATTAACTGTGCTGTTTGTCATGGACTGGAAGCGGATGGGCTAGTAGGTCCGAGTTTGCAAGGGGTATCCAAGCGTAAGTCACAATACAAACTGATACAGCAAGTTATTAGTGGCGAAACACCGCCTATGCCAAAATTTCAACCTAGTGTGCAGGAAATGGCAGATTTATTGAGCTATCTAGAAACTTTGTAGTTGAAGGTTATCGAAATTTTCCAGGTAACGATAGCTATCTAAGTATTAGCCTGTAAGATTAAAAACATAATAGAGCGTGTGAAACATTACTTTGTCAAGTTTTATAGTGAAATCACCACTTATAGAAATTTGGGATTTGGGATGAAAAGCTTTGATTAAAGGGCTGTTTTAGGAATCTTTAACAATACTGCTTGTGGTAATTTGCAATCAGATATTAACCCTTAATGTATCTCAATATGCAAGAATGAGTGGCGTGATTCTGGAATTACTTACACCCACAATTAAGGAATAATATTTGTGAATCAACCTCCTAACCCTGAAATTAGAAGATTTTTGTACATTTTTGGTGTTTCTATTGGTATGGCTTTATTACTGACAGCCATAATTTATCTCCTGCTGGGAATTGGTGTAATCAATGCAATTCCCACATACGTAATTTGGGCAATTGTTCTGTTTTCAATTGGTGCAGGTATATTAAGTGGTGTTGGTGGTAGACGCTAATCACCTGTTAGCAAAAGATCATCCTAAGTACGTGAGTGAGGCGTAAGACCTGAAGGATTTGAGATAAAATCTAAACCTTAAAATCAAAAATTACAATGACAAAGCTCACTCCCAATTCCAGTTTTAGTGTCACCCTGCGGTTACAAATTCCTAACCGTGTGGGAATGTTAGCCTCAATTACCCAGGCGATCGCCTCCAGTGGCGGTAATCTCGGACAAATTGACTTAATCGAACAAACTCGCCATGAATCTACCCGTGATCTTACTGTAGATGCGGCTAGTACCGAACACGCGGAAACCATTGTCCAAGCAGTCAAAGCATTACCAGATATTAAGTTACTCAGCGTTTACGATCGCACCTTTAACTTACATCGGGGCGGCAAAATTAGTATAGCTAGTCGGATTCCTCTCAAGAGTGTTTCGGATTTAGCAATGGCTTACACCCCCGGAGTTGGTCGCATTTGTACCGCGATCGCCCAAGACCCAGAGCAAGTGTATAATCTTACCATCAAACAAAATACCGTAGCTATTGTTACGGATGGTAGCGCCGTATTAGGTTTGGGAAATCTGGGCGCGTCTGCGGCCTTACCAGTCATGGAAGGTAAAGCCATGCTCTTCAAAGAATTTGCTGGTATAGATGCTTTTCCCATCTGTCTGGACACCCAAGATACAGAGGAAATTGTCCGCACAGTTAAACATCTCGCCCCCGTTTTTGGTGGTGTCAACCTGGAAGATATTGCAGCCCCTCGCTGCTTTGAAATCGAAAAAAGATTACGCGCCGAACTGGACATACCGATTTTTCATGACGACCAACACGGTACAGCCATTGTCACCTTAGCAGCCTTATTTAACGCCTTAAAACTAGTCAATAAATCCATAGCAGAAATTCGGATTGTGATTAACGGTGCTGGTGCTGCGGGAGTGGCGATCGCCCGATTACTTCGCAAAGCCGGAGCCGAAAAAATCTGGATGTGTGACTCCAAAGGAATCCTCTCCACCAGTCGTACCGATTTGACCCCAGAAAAGCAAGAATTTGCTGTTAAAGCCCAGGGGACTCTGGGGGGTGCAATGCAAGGTGCAGACGTATTTATCGGCGTAAGCGCACCGGGAGTATTGACAGTGGAAATGGTGCAAGCAATGGCTAAAGACCCCATTGTATTTGCTATGGCTAATCCCATTCCCGAAATTCAACCAGAATTAGTCAGTAACGTGGTAGCTGTCATGGCCACAGGTCGCAGTGACTACCCTAATCAAATCAATAACGTCTTAGCCTTTCCCGGAGTATTTCGTGGGGCTTTAGATTGTCGCGCCCAGACCATTAGCACCACCATGTATTTAGAAGCAGCCAGTGCGATCGCATCCTTAGTTAAACCCTCAGACCTGAACCGAGAACACATCATCCCTTCAGTCTTTGACAAACGGGTTGCGCCTGCTGTCGCTGCTGCTGTCCAACAAGCCGCCCGCCAAGAAGGAATCGCCAAGAGTTAATCAGACAGGAGTGGTGAATTCTTCCCACTCCCAACCTCTACTGCAAAGGAATAAAACCCGCCCTTTCCACAGCTGCTTGTCCAGAAGGAGATAAAGCCAATTCCAGAAATTGCTTCACAGCTGGGCTAGTTTGACGTGGGACAGCTAAATAAACAACTCGACTAATAGGATAAATCCCGTTTTTGACTGCATTTCTATCTGTCGGCGATATTCCATTAATCGGAACCATGCGGACAGTTTGCTGATTTTCAATTTGGGTAACAGTGCTGTAACTAATACCATCATTGCCTAAAGCACGGAGAATAGGCGTAGTTTCATCTTTTAAGACCGTAGTAAAATTAGCACCATCAGGAGCAAACTCTGTACCAGAAAGTACCGACTCTTGAAAAAATGAATGAGTCCCACTATCACGGGAACGGTTAATTACTTTTATAGGTAGATTCGGTCCACCCACCTCTGACCAATTAGTGATTTGTCCTTGAAAAATCAAGCGCAACTGTTCTAAAGTTAACTCTCCCTTGTATGGGTTATTCACACCCACCGCTACAGCCAAAGCATCACGAGCTATAGGAACCCCGACAATTCCCCCTTGCAACTCAGCACCACTCAAAGAACGTGAACTAGCTGCCATTAACACCTTACCATCAATCAAATTTCTCAGTCCCGCATTCGTCCCATTTGGACTACCATCCGGGATGCCGTAAGTTGTTGGTAAACTAGGATTCAGAAAATTATAACCATTCCGCAACTGGATAACTAAAGTAACTATAGTTACACTACCATCAATAGTTAAAACCGTGGGATTTGGTAAACTGGTATCTAAAGTATTTAAATCAAAACTGGAAACTGGCTGAGATTCAGAACCAGAAGATGGATCATTATTTAAAGACTGCGATGAATTACCATTTGTAGATTCAGTACCTTCCATAAGTCCAGACAACAATGGAAAATACCGCCAACCCAATCCTAAAATCCCAGCAGTCAGCAAAAGAGTCAACACCAGTATGAGGATTTCTCGATTTTTACTGTTTGTAGCCATATTTTAGTATTGACACTTATTTAACCAACTTGATAGAGGTTTTTAGCTACCAGCCAAATGTTATCTAATCCTATTTTAATACAATTTACCACTGAGTAATTCCAGATTTGACAGAAACTTGCTCATCATCTTTGTAGCTCACTATACTTAGTGCTGCCACCACTTGACAAATCACTTATACTTAAGTTACTTAGGGGAAAGGTTCCATTTGTTTCAACTTGATAGTTGCAGCAAGTGAAGCAGTCACAAGGCTGGTGTAAAGGATAAAGTAAATATGTCGTCAGATAAAATTGGTAGTGCCAAAATTCAGGCAAGCTCACCTAAACCTTCTATTGACCTAGCAACCCTAGTAGAATTACTGGCTAAATCTATTCCTACAAAGAAAAATAGAACAAATACAACTGGATTACATCCTGACTACAAGCCAGCGTTTGATTTTAATAGTCAAAAGCAACGGTTACGGCTTTGTAGTTCAGCAGTTTTACGGAGGCTATTTGGATTATCAGATTTTAAAGCAGCTTTTAACCCCGCAGAAGGTGGTGGATTTATTCAAGATTTGGAATTATCAGGATTTGGAACTAAGTCCCTGGTAGGTGGTAACTTAACAGAAAAAAGTACAGTGAGGCTATCTGCTGCTGTAGATAAGTTAATAGCAGCTATTGATCAAGAGATTGAGGCTGCATTACCTGAAGAAAATTCATTGTCAACACTGTTGCTAGATCAACCGATTCAACAGCTTCAGAAATTAGCACAAAATACAGGGGCTTATTTTCAGAATAAACCACAAACAGCTAACCTTGTGCCGATTGCTTTCCCTGATGCTGAGGCTAAGACTAATCTCAAAAATAAGCCCGTCGCCAAGGTAATTTTAGCTCGTGAACAAATTGATGCTGATGATTACTTTGAACGGATGTGTAGTGCAGTTAGGGACTATGTGCAGAATCAGCTAGGTTGGGATGAAGACGATATTGAAGCAGCTATTGATAGTTTACGTGCAGAGCGAGATAGAACAGATAGCCAATTAACTCGATTTCTGAACTTTTTAGACGATGAAGCCTTAGCACGGGTAAGACAGACAATTACCCTGCGGATTATGGAGGCGATCGCTCAATATAGTCCCACGAATAGTCAACCCAAACATCAGCTTTTAGCAGAATATGTCCATCGCGTCAGCAATTTACTCACATCTGCAACAGAAATCGGTTACAGCGTTGATTTAACTGCTGCTTTTGGCGTTGGTGCTGAATTTGATTTATCAGAATACTTGAATAAATCAACTTTCTATTACTGTCTCCCAGTTTGGGCGGAATGGGAAACTCAAATCTTCGAGGAAAAAACCAGAAATCAGCAAGGAACGAGTTATGGGGTAGTCCGTGAGGTTAGTTATCGCTTTCGGATTAATGGTAATAATCCTGAAAAGCAGAAATCAGCTTTTTTAGCACGACTTGACCAAATTGAAGAAGAACTAAAAACAGATGATGAAACATTAACCCAAAACCCTTGGAGAGTATGTCGTCGCCTAGCTGAACTGATTTTTTTAAGAATTGTTATTCCTCTTCCAGATGAAGAAGGAATAAGTGCAGAAGCTTTACCTAATTTTGTGCAAAAAATTATCATGGAGATCAAAGCAGGTAAAACAGCTATCCAAGAATTGATAGATGATTTACGAAACTGTGAGTCTTCAATGCAAACAATTGCTTCTAGTTTAATTGATGTACTGAAAACCAAGGGTGAAAAAGTTATTTCTCAGGTGCAAAAGCAATCTTCTCAACAATTTATTTGTGTAAAACGGAGCATTATTGAATGGTTACGTTTAGAAGGTGCAGAATCTGGAGTCAAGGATTTACTTAAAAGTTCTCCTCAAACTAGCCGTGAAAATGTTGAATGGTTTAAACATATCGAAATTTGCAATACTCCAGAAACACCAGGGCTTTTATTTTCTGTTCATGTAACTACAGATATTTCTGAACATGATTTAGTAACGAAAGGCGATAGCTATTCAATTCAAGCCCAAAGGTTATTAACACAAAAACTGCTTCAAATTATTTGGGTTCCCCAGTCTTTATATTTTAACAAACAAGAAAAACAATGGAAGTATGAATTATCAGCCAATGCTCCTCATGCTAAAGTATGGAATTTACCAGCAGCAGTAATAATTTATTATGACGCTAAACTTTTAACTCGTTCCAAAGACAAGAAAAAAAGTGAAGAAAATAAACAATATCATTCGGCGGCTGTTGCTGCTTTTATAGTATTGGTTTACTGCTGTTTATGGCGGATTATTGATAAATTAAAACAAGGGGATAATACCGATTTTACTACCTTAATGCTACGACTCCAAGAGCAAGGTAAAACTGCTGATGAAACCAGTGGTGATAATTACATTTATGCAGCCGCCCAAACTTTAGAAGCGATATTAGCTGAAGATACTAATATCAGAATGCAAGGAGTTATTCTCGACAATTTGGCTAAACAAACTGCAAATACTCAATGGATAAAACGAAGTATTTTTGATGCTTTATTAAGTGCTTTTCCTTTGGCTATTAGTACACCAGTACATCCAGAAGTACCAAAAATTGGTTTAATTTCCTATGCAACTCGTCCTTGTAATGAGGCGGCTTTATTAAAATCGGAAGATAAAGGTTATCTTTTTCTGACTCAAAGTTATACTGCGACTGCTGTAGTTAATCCTGTTTCTGGTTATGAACTCAAAGCCGAAAGAATCCAGTCTGATATTGTTGATTCTCCAGAACAGTTGAAAAAGCAACGCTTAGTACAAGAAGAAATTCGTTATCTCAAAAATCAAGGCTGTGAGCATATTATTTTGCTTTCTCATGCTTATCGTGGTCGCAGGTTTAACCGCACAGCAGATTATAATTCGGCTTTAACACCAAAGGAATTTTTAGAAGATGTTTTTCAAACTTTTCCTGATTTAAATATTTATACTATGCTGCGGGATGTATTCCCAGCGACAAGATTAAAAAAACGCGATACAGGTGAAGCTGCATTTGAAATTTTACACGCAGCAGATCATACTAATTTTTTGCATTCTGTAGAGACGGTTCGGGTGCGAGATATAATTCCGGTGTACACTTTTGCGACACTGTTTGCAGTTCAAGAACAGGAACGGCCACAGTCTGGTTTTTGTGTCTATTTTCTAGTGTCTGACCAACGAGTAAGTGATATTACTTGGACAGAACGCGCTCGCCAACATCTTGTAAATGCAGAGCAAAATTCTCCTATTAATCCTTGCTTAATTGCTGTTTTGCGGGGGTTACATTTTATTGAGGCGGAACGTGGACAACTGATTCCCGTTTTAGATCCTTTTCGTTGGATATCACCAAATACTGTTGAAGCGGCGGGAGAGGTGGAAGTATTGCATACTCGGCGCAAAGGTAAGGTGTATCTCAGCTATCCGGCTTTATTGACTCATATTTCTCAAGTTCTGCACAGCAGGAAGTAATATGATTTTGGGTTAAAGGGAACGAACCGCAAAGGACGCAAAGTACACAAAGAAAGAAAGAAAGAAAGAAAGAAAGAAAGAAAGAAAGAAAGAAAGAAAGAAAGAAAAATTTAGCGCAACTTTACACAGAAATGGTATAAGTCCTATATTTTTAACGATTTGGATAAGTTTTATGGAACGGGAAGTTAAGCAAGTTTCATTTTTAGAACAAGCATCTATATGGGGACAGGTGTTTGAAATTGCTGTGAAACGTGGAGTTTTGCAAAATCTGATTCATCAAAAGTTATTTAATGACCAACATCCGCTTCTGAAACCTTGGCAAGAGGTAAAGAATGCAGACATTAATAGCCAGTTGGTGAAAACTCTGAAGTTGACTGATCCAAATGCTCAAGCATGGGTTGATTCAATGGTGCGTCATCTGCTGGGATTGGGCTATGGGTTAGGCTGGACAGCAGTGCGGGAATGTCTCAAGTATGTACCAGTCCGTCAGCCGCAGTTGGCAGCTATTTGGTGTCCGTTGATGCTTCCAGGACAGCAGATGCAACGTGAAGCGGAAAAGGAAAAAACAGCACAAGAATTTAAGGCGGCTTTTAATCTTGCTGGACAACCAGATTTAGGATTAGTCACCACAGGACAACCTGCAAGGGCAGATTTTTTGCTTTGGTTATCTAGTGGAAAGAATACGAGGCAAAAATTTGAGCATTTCCTTCTGTGTTTGGAGTTTTCTTATAATGCACCGGCAAAATTGGCAGACTTTAGCACAGAAGCTGCTCACCGGGAGGAAATGAGCCGTTATGCTCGTTATATTGATTCACGCGGTGTTTTTTCTAGGGTTTGTGCTGAGGTGGAAGGTGGGGAATTTTTGTTTTCGTCAAGTCTGAAAAATCACTTAGCGGCTTTCAGTGGTTTGGATAAACCTTTGTTTAAGTTGTGTCAAGCTTCATCTTATACTGAACGGCTGATCAATTTGTTAAGAAAACAAGGACGGTTAGAGGGTGGTTGTAGTGCTAGAGCGATCGCTATTACCTCAAATGGCTGTGAAAGTATTGCTGCCCATTTTTTTGAAGAATCAGAACCAAATCCTCGAACTAAGTTGATGACATCTCTAGGAGAAGCATATCGTCACACTCGCAAATTAGATGAGGAACCTGATGCACTGTCAACAGAAATTCGTGTAGCCTTTAATAAATTAGTGCGATCGCTTCCCTCGGATTTTGAGCGCCAAGCCAAGCAACTCAGGCAAAAACCCAATTTAGAAACGTCACTGCACTACCAATTTACAGAACAGGTGACAGGTTTCTACAACCCTATGCAAGAATTTTCTCAGCAAGAGGCGATCGCCAATATTGAAACAACAGAATCGCTGCATAAATTCTTTGGTAGTAATCCTTTAGTTCATTTTCAATCCATCTTTCAACACCTACCAGAACAAATTCCCCTGAGAACAATCCATGAAAGCGCAGTTATTACTGGTCTTAAATCTGCCCAAACTGGAAGGCTAAATGTCATTGCTTTAGAAGGAAATCCGGGAATTGGTAAAACCACGGCTGTGATTAAATTTCTAGAAGCACAGTCAGAAGGTTTTATGTTTATTTATCTTAGTCCACGAGTAGTAATTAATCGGGATGTCACCGCCAAACTTGCCAAGAAAGATGAAAATCATCGTGATATTTTAACCATTACTACTAATGCAAATTTAATTGCCACAGCGCCTAAGTGGTACGAAGAAGAAGTAAAGCAAAAAGATAAAAAACAGCGTCATGTAGATAGTGCAGTCGTTATAGATGGCATCACAAATTTAAATTATCCTGATAGTAGTACCGTTTTTTTAACACCTGAACAGGAACACGAAATTTATTGTAACTTAGTCCCTTCTAGCCGCTTTAAACGTTCTCTCAATGAACGAGAAGACAGCGTAGAATCAATACCTCGTCCCGGTGTATTCCGCACTCTTGCTAGTTCCGCCCGCAAATTATTAGAACACAATCCCCAAGTAAATCATCTGGTGATGACAGCAGCAATTCAAGGTTATCGAAACCTGGATAAAACAAATACCATTGATGCTTTAGGAAATTTATTTGCTAAAAAAGCTGATACCAAACCAGGACAACAAGAACGCCGCAACTTTGCAGCCAGAATCCCTACTATCATCGCAATGGTTGATGAATTGGCTGGTGATGGTGCAGGAGCGCTATTTGTTCATAAATTAGCAGATTGGTTGCAGCAACAGTTTATTGAACCTTTTGAAGAAACTCAATCACCATTTAAAGTAATTCTGATTATTGCTGATGCTTCTTTAAGTAATGAAATAGTCCTGAATAGTTATCTTAATTCGGGGGATTCTGCGCCAGATAAAGTATTAATTAGTCCAACTCAAGGGGAAGCGCCATTTCGCGTTACGGGTACTGATATCAAAATTGGATTGAGAAAATACCCAGTATTACATATCATGACTAATAGCTATCCGGCTTCTCAACTTAATATTGAATATAGTATCCGCCTTTCACCTATCACACCGAAGCTGAACAAAACAAATATTCAACAACAAATTCGCCAAGCAATACGAGAAACATTAGACGAGGAATTATTAAATAACGCCTACAAAGAAATTGAACGTGGGTTAAAAGAAGGGGCAGAACAATTAATTTTCTTTGCCCAAAACAAGGCTTTTCTGCGTAAATTAAAGCAGAAAATCATAGGTAGTAAAAATGCTCTTTTTCAAAATCAGGAAGTGGCAATTTTAGATCAAAGTGTACCGCCTAACAAGCGATTAGAATTAGTTCAGGAAGAAAAAAGAGATAAAATCCGCGTTTTTTTAATGACTTCTTCAGGTGCTAGAGGTGTTTCTTTTCCCAAAACTGATTGGATTATTGCCGCAATTCCTAGATTTAACATAGAAGCTGCTTTGATGGAAGTCGCCCAACTTATCTATCGAGGTCGAGGGATGTATACAGATCCAGAGACAAAAACGCTAGTTTCTGGAGATGATAAAGCTAGGAAATTAGTAATGCTGATTAATGATGGTTTTGTTGTCGAGGAGGATATTGACAACTCAAGGCGCTGGTTACGTCAATCTAGTGATTTATTAACTTTATTGATGATGCTACGTTCGACAATTCACACCCGGATTAAAGGGGATGCGGGACTCAAAAACCAGCGACTAGCTTTAGTACCGGTGGGGTCAGTTGGGGATGAAGAATTGCTGAATTTAATGTCTGATGATGTCTCAGGGTTAGCGCGTCTCAAACCCTATTGACAGTGGGATTCTAGGAGAGGATTGA
>NZ_CAWUOL010000093.1:0-19035 GCF_963923915.1 Nodularia chucula CCY0103
TTCTTGGGACAATGCTTAATTTACACGACTTTCAGCCTTAACTGAACCGTATTGAATTAAAGGTGAGTCATTCTGCATCAATCCCTTCCCAAAGTTGAGAAACAGGTAACGTGTTTCCTGTCATAGCATCATGCCAACCTTGGCGAAAACTTTCAATGGCAGATTCGGATATTTCCTTATCCTCTTGGCAACTTTGTTGTTCAGCTTCTTCAGAAACAAGTATAATTACTCTAACACGGCTGTACTTGTCTACACTTAAGGGTAAATCTAAGGATAGTTGACCCTGCTCATCTACAGTAGCCATGACTTCAATTGCTTTCATTGCTTTGACAGTGAGATTTGCTTTTTCCAGTCTAGGATCAATTTGCAGAATTATCGCCCTGCTTTCAGCCACCCAAACACCTGATCAACTGTCAAATCTAGGGGTAAAAATTTCGGTATCGGCAAGCGATCGCCACCTGTAAATTCCATCGGTTCTTGACCAGGAATAAATGCTAAAATTAATCTCTCCTCTGGATCAATTAACCATCCTAGCTGAGTACCATATCTCAGGCAGTGTAAAATATTACTAATAACTTTAGTGGCTCTCTGATTAGGTGAGAGAATTTCTATAGTCCAGTCGGGATAAATTTCAAAGGCATTAGGTACTTCCCCATCAGCCTCAAAAGGGACTCTTTCCCAACTGAATACAGTAGCATCCGGCACAATTGAACGTTCACCAAATGTACAGCGTAACTCCGGAAAGGCGATCGCAATTTTTGGTGTTTCTGCAACTTGATTGACAGCATCACAGAACTTGAATTGCAAGCGGGAGTGTTTGCCTTGAGGCATGGGTTTTTGGTAAATTTGACCAGCAACAAATTCACTGGCTGGCTGAGTTTCTGGCAGTTTGAGGAACTCTGCGAGGGTGAGGGATGGAGAAATTGCTGTTTTCATCGCCTGGGGTTCGGTGTAATTGCCTCTGTATCCGTATTTTATCGTCTTTATGATGATTGTGGAGTTGGGGCGATCGCATGATTACTTTTTACAACCAAGCAGAGATACTGAAAATTAAAGTATAATATACATACATTAAAACTGTTGTAATTACTAATCAATAGTGGAAATCATTGCTGTTTTGATAATTATCGGCGTAATTGTGATTGGTATTTTAGCCAGTCCCATTATTGTGAAACAGCGCCATAATCAAATTAAACGTCGTCCTTTCCCCCCACTGTGGACTGCTATAATTGAAAATCATTTGCCTATATATCTGCAACTTTCACCTGATGAACGTCGGAGACTTCTGGGACATATTCAAGTATTTTTAGCAGAAAAGCAATTCATTGGTTGTGCAGGTTTAGAAGTCACCCTAGAAATGAAAGTAACTATTGCTGCTATGGCTTGTTTACTTTTACTCAACGAACGGGGAAAATACTTCCCAAAACTGCATTCTATTTTAATTTACCCCAGTACATATTTTGTGAATGAAACCATTGATACTGGCAATTATGTAGTTGAAGAAAGACGGGAGGCGCGATTGGGGGAATCATGGACTCAAGGACAAGTAATATTATCTTGGGAAAATGTACAAAAAGATACTGCTAACTGGCAGGATGGACATAATGTTGTACTACACGAATTTGCCCATCAGTTAGATCAAGAAGATGGAACTGCTAACGGTGTACCTATTTTACCGCTTCATGCAGATTATCCGGTGTGGGCGCAGGTGATGACAGCAGAATATGAAAAACTTTGTCATGATATTCCGAGAAAAGTCAAAACTGTGATGGATGGCTATGGTACAACTAATCCCGCCGAGTTTTTTGCCGTAGCTACGGAGACATTCTATGAAAAACCGCGCCAGTTGCAAAAACACCATCCACAACTTTATGAGCAATTACAACGCTATTATCAATTAAACCCCATTCACTGGACTGATTAAATATTATTAGCGTTTATTTGGGATAAATCCATTAAATTCGCCAGTTTATAAACAATTCTCCCGCCCACATTAGCATCCCACTCACCATCACCAACTTCGCAGACATCAAAACCGATAATTTTCCTATCGCTTTTTACCAATTCGCGGAATAAACAAAAAGTTTGCTCTAATTCTAACCCTCCAGGAACCGGAGTACCCGTATTCGGGCAGAGTTTGGGGTCAAGTCCATCCACATCAAAGCTAATATAAACATATTCCGGTAAATGACTGATAATTTCTCGGCATAAATCAATCCAAATGCTCCCAGCGTAAAGCTTTTGTTTAATCATGGGGTCATAGTAAGGGATAATGCGCTGATTTGATTCGTCAATCATTTTTACTTCTTCATGACAAATATCACGGACACCTACCTGTACCAATTTGGATATCTGCGGAATTTTCAGTCCATTAAACATAATGGAAGCATGGGAAAATTCAAACCCTTCATAAGCATCGCGTAAATCTGCGTGGGCATCAATATGTAAAATGCCGTAATTGGGATATTTAGTGGCTAATGCTTGGAAGTAACCTAATGGTACACTGTGATCACCACCAATAACTGCAACACGCTTACCTTTGTTCATTGCTGCTTGACATTGTGCAAACAGCCATTGATTCACCTGTTCACCAGCTTGATTAATTTCTTGGAGTACAGGGGTTAAATCGGGTGTATCTGTCAGTGGTTGACCTTGTGCGAGTCGTTCTATAATTTTGGCGGCTAAGGTTCGATAATGTGCATTTTTTTCTAAAATATCCTGGGGAATTTCTATCATAAAAATTCCTTGTTTCCAGCCATCAGGATGATCGAAATCGAATAAATCTAGTTGAATGGAAGCATCCAAAATCTGCTGTGGTCCGTTCGCTGTACCCGCATTATAGGAGACGGTCACTTCCCAAGGTACAGCAATGACAATCAAGTTTGCAGACTCATAATCGCATGGTAAACCGAAGATGTTGCCATTAATTTCACCTACGCCACTGGGATTGTAGTCTGGTTGTTGAGTAGTCATTGTTTTAGATGGACGGGTAAGCTTTGATCTATACCCAAATATCCTAACTAAAAAATGGGCGTAGATGAATATTGTATGAGTATTGTGGCGATCGCATCCCGCCTTTTGTGCAGTAACTATGACAACCCGGCTATTTGGTCAAAATTGCGCTGATATACCTATTGTTGATAGTTATTCCATGCTTCATCTGAGGAGTGGGGAAATCGGGTTAATGTTGCTTCTTGAATATATGTCATCTAGCATTCCCAAAGATGGTGAAAAACGGCGATAATATTTATGATCACAAACTGCCACTTTGGAATGGAAGCAGAATGTGGGATTTAAAAAATCAATTGTTTTAAATTATGTCTTTAGCTAATCAACAATTTAACTCCTGCGATCAAGTGACTGAACCTGCATGGAAAATTAAGCTGCTGTATGATGGTGAATGCCCTTTGTGTATGCGAGAAGTCAAGTTTTTGCAAAAACGGGATGGTGGTCGAGGTTTAGTGATGTTTGTAGACATTGCGGATGATGATTACATCCCGGAAGAACATGGTGGGGTTGACTTTGAAACGGCTATGGGGCGGATTCATGGCGTGTTACCAGATGGGACGCTAATTCAAAATGTGGCGGTTTTTCGTTGCGTTTATGAAACTCTGGGAATGGGTTGGGTTTATGCCATTACTAAGTTACCAATTTTCGGGGCGATCGCAGATTTTATTTATGGAATTTGGGCTGAATGGCGACTCCCTCTCACCGGAAGACCGAATTTGACAACTATTATTTCCCAACGTCAGCAGAGATGTAACATCGAGGGGCGCTGTCGCATGGATTAAAACGGTGTTTCTGTGTGTAAATGCAGAGTTTTTCCTAGCTGGGGATGTTCAAAGCGCAATTCTCTAGCGTGTAAATGTAACCGACTAGCAACAGCATTGCATCCATAAAGGCGATCGCCTAAAATAGTTACTCCTAATCCTCCCTGATCAGCAGCATGAACTCTCAATTGGTGGGTGCGTCCTGTGAGCGGGATAAACTCAACACGGGTGTAGTTTCCCAACCTCCCCATCACCCGAAATTGAGTAATGCTGGGTTTACCATATTCCCTATTCACTTCTTGATAAGGGCGATTTTGCGGATTTCCCCATAAAGGTAAGTCAATCACACCTTCTTCCTCTGTGATTTCACCTGCAAGGATAGCTTCATAAACCTTATGAATTTGTCGTTGCTGAAATTGCTGGCTCAGTTGGCGATGGGTTTGGCTATTGCGTGTTAAAACTAAAATACCTGAAGTTTCCTGATCTAATCGATGTACCGTCATCATTTCCCCATCATCTGGGAAGCAATAACGCCAACGACTGAGAACACTATCTTGAGTATCCAGATAACGACCAGGAACCGAAAGTAACCCAGAGGGTTTATTCACAGCAATCAGCCATTCATCTTCATAAATAACCGTTAATTCCCTGCAACTGCCTTCCCTTCCCCTAGAAGGTGCTGCAAACTGAGATTTTAACCCCGAAAGCAAAAACCCCATTAACGGCTGACAACGCTCAACACAGGCTGGGTAAAATTCCCCCTGTACTTTCTCCTGATTTTCTGAATTTCCTCCCCACCAAAACTCCGCCATCGCCAAGGGTTTGAATCCATGCTGCGCTGCATAGTGGAGTAATTTCGGCGCACAACAATCACCAGTTCCCGTAGGTATAGACCCTGCTGGCATCAATTGTTGCAACGATACCGACATTCCCAAAAAATTCATCAGGGAATAAGCCTGGTGCATTTGCGCCTGTAACTGGCGAGACAGTGCTTTACGCCGTTGTTTAAGTTCCTGTATCCGTTGGTCTGCGGCTGAAATTGATATTTGTAAAGGTTGCAACACCGTATTTTGTTGAGCTTTAAGTTTGCGGCGTTCAATTCCCTGCTGACGGCTTTCCTCCTGGAGTTTTTCCAAAGCAATACTCAGTGCTTCCCCAGAGAGACTATCGTAAAATAACTGACGTTTAGCCTCACGTTCCTGTTTGCAAGTGCGATGGACTTGGCTCATTACTTGCAACTGCTGCTCAAACTCATCAGATATAACTTGATACTGAACTCGTTCCGGGAGTTTCTGGAGAGTAATCAATTCCTGCTTAATAGCCTCCAGTGCAGCTAAAGTCTGGCTTTCCTCCCCGGCTACATCCTCACGTCCGGGAATCGGCGGAACCCAACCCTCAACTACACTACAACCATTAAGAAGACCAGAAAATGCTTTAAAAACTTGCCTTTCCCCACTAGGCAACTCCACCAGCAAAACACCATACATCTTGCCCTCCCGATTATAAACCCCATCGGTAGCCAATTCGCCCATTAAATCACGAGCGATCGCCTCCACAAAAGCAGTGCGAGGTAATCTCAACAGCGCACCACTTTCCGGACAACGCCCTTCATACCAATAACTAACCATTGAGTCACCCATCAACCCACACCCAAATACTAGCCAAAAATTCTCCTTTCCTCCCTTGGCGAACTTGGCGAACTTGGCGACTTGGCGGTTCAATCAATCTTATTACTCAACAACCGTGCCAATGTGACATGACTCCGACCTAAAGGTACGGAGCTACTAAGAATCACTTCTTAGTTTTCCTAGTTGCTTCCTTTCGACTGCGCTCAATGCCAGTCTTACGGGTTTTCGACTTTGACCTAGACTGAATTTCTTCAGTCCCCGGCAAACCGTCTGCATAGGCGTTTTGGATTCCCGATTGCCCATCGGTACTAATTAATTTAATTCCTCTGTTTCTAATGACTTGACCACTAGCAACATCTCTATCAGTCGTGTAATTGCAACTAGGGCAATGATGCACTCTAACGCTCAAGTCTTTTCTAACTTCTGCACCACATTCAGGACACTCTTGAGAAGTTCCCCTAGCGCTAACTTCAGCAAAGAATTTACCACGTTTCCAACACACGTACTTGGTGATGGTTCGGAATTGTCCAAACCCAGCGTCAAGCATCTGTAACCCAAGCATTCCTTTTGCCAAAGTCCGGTAATCTAAATCTTCCATGAAGACCATATCACCAGCATCACAAAGAGCATGAGCTTGTTTGAAATGGTAATCTTTGCGGGTGTTATCAATCCTGTGGTGAAGTCTAGCAACCTTGATGCGTTGTTTCTCGTAATTTTTAGAGCGCTTCTTTTTCCGAGACAGCCTGCGTTGCATCACTTTCAGGAATTTGGGCGATTTGACGAGAACACCATCACTGGTTGCTAAAAACTTTTCCAGTCCTACATCTACCCCAATGGGATGACCATGCGGCATAGGACTGGGAATATTAACATCACATTGGATGTTGATAGAAGCGTACCAAACATTGGCTTTGTTAATTATCCGAACTTGTTTAACTACAAATCCATTTGGAATTGGGCGATGCAAGTTAATTGGAATCAGTCCCAGTTTAGGCAGTGCAATATGTACTCCTTGCACCGGGTTCTGTTTAAACTGAGGGAACAGCAAAGACTTGAACTGCCCAAATTTTTTAAATCTGGGAAACCCATGCCCAACTTTCTGAAATCCCTCCCATGCTCGGTGCAATTGTTTGAGTGTTTGCTGCAAAACCTGACTTGGTACTTCGCTTAATCGGGAAAATACTTTTTTAGCTTTTGGCAAAGCATTAAGCTGGCGCACTTCGCTAGGGAAAGGAACGTCCGCAGCTATGATATATTCATGACTAATCGAACATCTGTCAACCATGCATTTACGACTATTACACCAGTCCTTAATTTCCCGCAACCCATAGTTGTAGGCAACGCGACAAATATCCATCCACTCAAGAAGTGTCTGTTCTTGGGTGATAGTTGGGTAGATTCGATAGCGGTAATTCATGGTTAGCATTTCACTCTTATACCACATATTTACTAGCACTATTTTCTCTAGTAAATTAAAGCCGTGCTGGCAGCACGGGGTTTTCAACCCAATTATTCGATAACAAGTATAAAATTCAGTAAAAGGAAGGCCAAAAAACGCTGTGCAGATCACATTTTTAGGGACGAGTTCCGGTGTACCCACGCGATCGCGCAATGTTTCCAGCATAGCGCTAAGACTACCCCAAAGAGCAGAACTGTGGTTATTCGACTGTGGCGAAGGTACTCAGCATCAACTATTGCGGAGTGACCTAAAAATGAGTCAACTATCCCGAATCTTCATCACCCATCTGCACGGCGACCATATTTTTGGCTTAATGGGATTGCTAGCTAGTTGCGGGTTAGCAGGTAACGTCCAACGAGTTGATCTCTACGGACCGCCAGGACTAAATGAATATATCCAAGCCGGTATACGTTACTCACACACACACTTTTCCTACCCAGTAAAAGTTCATGTTGTCCATCCCGGAATCATTTATGAAGACAATGAATTTACCGTTAGCTGTACCCCTCTACATCACCGCATTACAGCCTTTGGTTATCGCATCGCCGAAAAAGACCGACCAGGACGCTTTGATATAGAAAAAGCCCAAGCCTTGCAAATTCCATCCGGGCCGATATACGGTCAACTCAAGAATGGTCAAACCGTCAAACTTCCTGACGGGAGAGTCATCAACGGTCAAGAATTATCTGGTCCCACAGAAATTGGCCGGAAGATCGCCTATTGTACAGATACCATTTATTCCGATGGTGCAGTAGAACTAGCACAAGATGCCGATGTGTTGATACATGAAGCTACCTTTGCCCATCAAGATGCAGAATTAGCCTTTCAACGATTGCATTCCACCAGCACAATGGCCGCACAAACCGCCCTAGTAGCTGGGGCGCATCGGTTAATTATGACTCATTTCAGTCCCCGCTATGCTCCGGGAAACAGTATAGAACTAAAAGACTTACTTCATGAAGCCAGGGCAATTTTTCCCAAAACAGATATGGCTTATGACTTCATGGCTTATAGTGTACCCAGACGACGGGAAGCAGAATTGGAGAACCACGCCAGTAAATAACTGGGAACTGTGGGAGGTGTGGGTGGAAGAGGCAGGGGTGCAGGGTGCAGGGGGGGAAATTCCCAATACCTAATCCCCAATACCTAATCCCCAATACCCAATACCCAATACCCAGTCCCCACATTGGTGGTGGCAATATTACAAACAGGAAAATATTTTCTAATTTCACACAAACTTTAATTCCAATATTCAATATTAGTTATCCAGTAACAATTCATCCCAAATTTTGCGTTACTGGATAAATTAGATTATGTATTCATCCTATCCCACTAAATTCAAAAAATATCCTCTATCTCTGTAATGATTATCTGCGTCAGCTTGGTGTAGTCCTAGCAAAACCTTGAATAGCTAACTAAATTAATTGAATATAGCAGTATTTTTATTTATAGTATCAGTATTTTTTCATGCTGTAGATTTCCGATAAAAAATATAATACTTAGCATATTTTATAAAAAATAATACTTAATTTTAGTAACAAGAATAACTATTTATTTAGTTGTACAAACTCTTTATAATCAACCGATAAAACATTTAGTATTATGTTTGGTCTATAGGGTGAAAATCAATCAGTTGTTCGTAATGTTCTCATAAACTTTCATATATAGCGTTTCTGAATTTAGATATTAGAGGAATTTGATAGTGGGTAACACAAGTATGAATCATAACAAACTGGTTCATCACTCTTCAATAAACACAGTTGATGTCAGAAGAATACCTCAAATTTTACTTCGACAACGCTTTTTGTGCTTAGGTATTTCTTGCTTGTTTATCGCAATCACGGGCTTTTTGGCAACCAATACCAAGACAAATTACCGCAGTACAATGCAGATGCTAGTAAACTCCAATTTATATGGAGGTGTCAAATTAAATAATAGTCCTTTAAGTGTAAACAGTGAATTAACTCAACCAAACCTGCCAGTATTTGACTACAGCGCCCAGATTAAATTGATGGTGAGTTCTAAATTAATCCAAAAAGCTGTAGATATTTTGCGTCCCGACTATCCAGGTATTACCGTAGAAGACATTCAGGGTAGTCAGAACAACCAAAACTCACCTTTGGTAGTGCAGCAGTTACAAAATAGAGATGGAATTAATCAAATTCCTAGCCAAATATTTGAAGTCTCATTTCATGATCAAGACCCCGTAAAAACACAAAGAGTGTTGGAAGCTTTACTGCAAGTATATCAGGAATATAATCTAGAGCAACAACAAGAAAGACTTAAGCAAGGACTAACTTTTGTTAGCACCCGCTTACCCCAGATTAAACAAGACCTGAATCAAGCCGAGGAAGACTTAGAAGATTTTCGCAAGAAACACAATATAGTTGATCCAGCAGTACAAAGTAAAATTCTGCTAGAATCTATTGCCGCAATTCAGACACAGCAAAAAACCACTCGCGCCCAAATCAAAGATGTAGAAGCCCGATACGATAACCTGGAACAAAAAATAGCTGACTTATCCCAGGATGCAGAAATCGCTTCTCGTTTAAATCAGTCAAATCGTTATCAATCCCTATTAAGTGAAGTTGAAAGGACTGAAATTGCGATCGCCACAGAGAAAATGCGCTACACAGACGAGTCACCAATAGTCCAACAACTGAAAGAACAACACCAGAGTCAAAAAACCTTATTACAGCAAGAACTGAAAAAATTACTAGGGGAAAAAGCTACAAATGCTAGTAATACCAGAAACTTGCCATCCCTTTCCCAGCAAACAGCACAAGTTGACCCCAGGCTGGTACAAGAATTTATCCAAGCGCAAACAATGCTGAAAGGACTCACTGCTCATCAAAACAGTTTATCTGAGTCCGAAAAGCAACTAACTTCTCAACTGAGCCAATATCCTCAGATCATAGCTGAGTATAACCGCTTACTACCAGCAGTAGAAACTCAACGCAAAATTCTAGAGCAATTACTCCAAACACAACAATATTTAGGATTAAAGATTTCTCAGGGAGGGTTTGATTGGCAAGTATTAGAAGAACCAGGTTTAGGAACAGCGACAACTAACCCCAAATCCATACTTTTACTCGCAGGAGTTGTAGTTAGTCCCATATTAGGCATTGCAGTGGCCTTGGGTTGGGGAATTTTAAATTACACCATTTATTCCGCACATGAATTACAGAAACTCAGCCAAGTAAGATTATTGGGATCTGTACCAAAATTACCAGCCCATAGTTTCAAACCCCGTTTACCTATGTGGTTCCGGCGTAAACAGCGAAATACAGCTTTTTCCCTGGTAGAAACTAGTACCTGGCTACCTTGTCACGAAAGTCTCAATATCATCTACCAAAACCTTCAAATATTCAAGCATCCTTACCCCTTCAAATCCCTGCTATTAACTTCAGCACTATCTAGAGAAGGTAAAACAACCGTAGCCCTGGGGTTAGCGGCTAGTGCAGCCCGGAGACATCAGCGCGTGCTATTAATTGATGCTAATTTGCAGAATCCTTACCTACACAAAAACTTGCAACTGTCTAATGATTGGGGACTATCTTTGTTATTAATCGATGAAGCCAATACTCAAGTTCAAAATTATATCCAACCCATTCACCCTTCCATTGATATTTTGACGGCTGGCCCCACACCAGAAGACACAATTAAGCTCCTGAGCCAAGGACGAATGGCAGAACTGATCAAGTTGTTTGAAGAAACCTATGATTTAGTGCTAATCGATGCTCCCCCGATTTTAGGTACAGTAGATACCCGAATTTTGGCTTCATACTCTCAAGCAACTGTCATGGTGGGACGTATGGGTAAAGTTACTCCCAAGGAATTAATCCAAGCTCTAGAAATTTTGAGCGAATTAAATCTCGTGGGAGTTATTGCTAACGATGTGAGTAACTCTCAAGGGTAAAACCACCAGGGGCAGGGAGAAGAGGCAGGGGTGTGGGGAGTGTGGGGAGTGTGGGAAGTGTGGGGGGAAGAGGCAGGGGTGCAGAGGGGTGCAGGGTGCAGGGGGGAAAAGTTCCTAGTCCCAATACCTAGTCCCCAATACCCAATACCCAATACCTAGTCCCCACTCCCTACTCCCTATTCAATGAGCTGATTTTTCATACTGATCGCATAATGGGGAGGAAGCGGCAACTTCCCAGGGTTGATAAGTGTCTCATCTTAGGTGGTAGACACTATCATCCAGAGCATTAAACAGATACTAAACGTGATTTAAATCATCAGTATGAAATTTCAACTGTTATTAGGTTCTTTATTTTCCCAGATCAAAGTACGTCATTGGTGGATAGGTATCTTTTTCTGGCTGGCTTTAGTAGCCCCAGCTCAAGCGTCTGTAATCCTGCGCGTGGCTATTGAGAGGGGAGTTAATCAGGTGAAAGTTGGCAGTTCCACAACTGCGGTTGTTAAAGATAGTACAGGCCGGACTCTGGGACAATTGCCGGCAATGAGTTCATTTAATGCCCAAACTATACCCGGTGGTGTAGCTTTGGATAGGTGGCAATCTGGTTTATTTTGGATTGAACCTACAGGTGATGGATTTGTTTATATTGGCGATCGCTGGTATCGTGGACGCACCCTAGTTATTCCCACAGATCAAGGTTTAGATGTCGTCAACTGGGTAGATTTAGAAGAATATCTCTACAGCGTCATCGGTGGCGAAATGGACTCTGGATGGCCTCAAGAAGCCCTCAAAGCCCAGGCGATCGCAGCTCGCACCTACGCCCTATACAAACGCAACGAACAGCGTAACCATCCCACTTACGACTTAGGCGCTAGTCCCGACCGTTGGCAAATTTACAAAGGAGTGGTCAGCGAATCTCCCTCAATTTACGCCGCAGTTGATTCTACCGCCGGACAAGTCCTCACCCATAACAATCAAATTATTCTCTCAGTCTTCCATGCCTGTTCTGGAGGACATACAGAAAACGTCGAAGATGTGTGGGGAAATCCCCTCGCCTACCTGCGTGCCGTTCAAGACTACGATCAAAATATCAGCGCCTGTAACTGGGAAAGAACCTTCTCCCCTAATGATATTAGCTCCAGAATTTCTGGTGTAGGTAACGTTAAAGAGATGGTAGCAGAGGCTCACTCCCCTTTCCGCAGCGTTAAAGCTCTTAGAATTGTCGGTGACCAAGGTACAAGAGTCCTAAAAGGTGAACAAGTGCGTACTGCACTCAGACTCAGAAGCACCCGCTTTAATATCACTAGAGCCGCAGATGGTAACTTCGTACTACAAGGACTAGGTTTCGGTCATGGCTTAGGAATGAGCCAATGGGGGGCGTATAATTTAGCTCGACAAGGAGCCAACCACCTGCAAATTTTAGGACATTACTACCAAGGAGTAGCTCTCACACCAATCACAACCAAATAATTGGGGATTGGGGATTGGGTATTAGGGACTGGGTATTGGGAATTTTCCCCCCTGCACCCTGCACCCTGCCCCCCTCCTACCTCTACTCCCCGCTTCCTTCTTGCAAACGCCTTTGCCATTCAGCATCAATTTGAGCAGAACGTTCAATTTCTTGATCTATTAAGTCAGTTTCACTGGAATATACTAAATCTTCGCTACCGATGACCTTTTCTGTCGCAAACTGCTGTGCGTAATTAATCTTTCTCTGTAAACCGTCATCTGGGTTTGCTAATAGTCTAGATCGGGACAGGCGATCGCGGTTACGTGCAGCCAGTTTTTTATTCCGCCACTGAATCCAAAAATAACGCACCAACGGGACACCCAAGAAACCAGCACCATAACCCCACAGCAGCCAATAAATCCCTTGCACAAAAACCACTAATCCACCCAATTGAGCAGCTGCTGTACCATCAGCTATCAACACCCCTAAAATTAAAGCACCCACAAAATTGAGTACACCCAAACCAGCCGCCAGCATCACCTGTCCTGAACTAGCCGCACTAAAACGCCAAGGAAATTCCTCTAAATATGTTGAAACTGACTGATGGCGTGTTTTGCTAGCCTTCACCTGCAACTCAGGGAAATAATAGACAATCTGCCCTTCCGGACTTACCTCTGGTTTGCCATTAAATCGCATTAGCACAGGCAGCATATAATCTTCATACTCTTGCGTATAACTTTCCCCAAGGTTATCTAGATATGGTGCAACTTGTTCTGCTACCACCGCACCCTGATTATTCTGAATTACAGCCCCAACTTCTTGCCATCGGCGTTCTTCTAAATTGGCATTAGGATTACCATCGCCAAACAAGAAAGAAAACACAGCCTCAAAAAAGTTCAAATCACTTTCTTGGCTTCTTTGGGAATGTCTTTGATACTGGCGTTGTTGCTGGCGATCGCGATAATTGGGACTAAAAAACCAAAATAAATCTGGAAAAGGGAAAAAGAATAACCCACCATCCCTAGAACTGCTACTTCTATTGTTACCATTCCGGTCTGAATTGGCGGCAGTAATAATGATAAATATGGTAATAGTTATCAGGGCAATGGAAAGAATCAAGAAAACAGCAAAAGAAATCCGAATCAGGTAGAAAAGAACTTCCCAGACCTTATTCCACCATTCCCGCAGCCGCATCTGAAAATATTTATTACGTAAAACTTCGCGGAAATTTCGCGGAAATTGGTAAACAATATCACCTGTTTCCGCTACTTGTAAATGTCCGCCAGCATCAGAAGCCAGAGCCAATAACCCTTGTCCCGCCTCAGCGACATTCAAGCCAGCATGACTTGATACATCGCCAACCGTAACTCGGTAGCCCAGTTTTTCCACAGCTTGCATAATGGTAGGATTGGGAGTCACTACTCTTCCCTCCTGTTAAAATTTAGTTGAATCTTTCTTCAGTATAAAGTTTTATTTTAGCTAGGGAGTGTGGGAGGTGTGGGGGGAAGAAGATGGTAACTTCACAATGACCAATGACTAATGACTGTAGCTTTTAGTGCCACTTCTCTCATGTTATGATTATTGAGCTTGGCTTGGTTAATTAGCAATTTTTCAGTTCTAAATATGGTTCAATATACTCTCGCTCAAAGCCCAGAAATTATGCTCACCGTTTCTGGAAAAGATTCAGCTAAAGCCCGTGAGAAAGCTATGGATCAGCTGATGGAATTAATGGATGCTGGGAAGTTAACCACAGAACTGGAAGAAGGATTTGGCCCTCAACAATTAATTGAGGTTAAAGAACCTGCTCATAGTTCTACTAGTGGTGAGGACAACATTACACAAGCTGTGCAAATTTTGAATAATCTCGCTACTCTCAAACTGAAAGTGCAAGAAACAAGGGCTGAAGCATTAGAAATTCGCCAGGCCGTTGATATTTTGTTTTTAGATAATCCTGTAACTGAAGAGGAAATTGCTCGTCTCAAGGAAGGATTTAAAGTCTTGAAAAATTTTGCTCAAGCTAATTTGCGTTACCAAGAAGCCCGAACTAAAGCAGAACAAGCACGGCAAATATTAGATCAGGCTTTAAAATCTCCTGAAAAATAATTTTAGAAAATGTTTATATTTGTAAAATCATATCTATTACTAGCCATAAACTTAATTTGTCTCGGCTGTAATATTTTAACTGGGGCGCTAGGATTCGAACCTAGGGATGGCGGGACCAAAACCCGCTGCCTTACCACTTGGCTACGCCCCAACGTTTGACTTAAATAATATAACAGGTTCTACCGGGGTAATGTCAAGTACCTGGAGCAGAAATTTAGAAAAAATAATTTCACTCCATTTTGACACTATTATTTGGTGAGCGGGTGAATTTTCACTTAGACAAAATTTTCTATTTACTGGTTGCAAATTGATTTAAATAGGATATAATGATTAAATTACACCCAAGGGCGGGTGGCGAAATTGGTAGACGCACCACACTCAAAATGTGGCGGCCTTGCGGTCATAGGAGTTCGATTCTCCTCCTGCCCATTTAAAAAACTGAAAATGTATATGTTAAATTTGCCATATACCCTAGTAAAACACTAAGACTATGCAACTAAAAAGATGGGAATCCCCCCGTAGAGAAGGGAGAAACGATAAAGGTAGAGGTGGTTCAGCCAGAAAGCGGCAATTGAAAAAGCAAAAGCAGATGTTACGCCAAAAGCTCAAACAAGCTGACAACCCAAACAACAACAAAAATTATCGCCAGGGGGAAGAAAAAAATCTTCCCCCTTTTTTGTTTTCGGGGGACAAATTCTACCAATTACGCCACTTACCCTGGGATGCAATTTCATTTGTAGAATTGAGTCCGTTACCTTGCAATAAAGCTTGATATTCGGTGGTACTAGCCCAACGGTCAATTTCTCTAGCTCTGAGTACGGGGACTGGATGAGTTAATTGGGATGTCCGCGCTTCTTTGACCATTTCACCCAGTTCGGTTTTACTAATATCATCGTAAGCACGAGCTTGGGCGATAAAAGCATCTAAATTGAGTTGGGGGGCGAGGGTAGGTGAACCACCGGCTAGCTTCATTAATACCGACATTACAACTTTGGGGTCTTGAGTAGCTAGTAATGCGGCGCGATCGCAGGTAAACTCAGCACAGCGTACCCATTCTAATAGTTGTGTTTGTATAGCTTGGGCGATAAAAGTACCCACGTTAGGTACAATTGCCGCAGCTAAAACCAAGAGATTCACAGGTGTTAAATAAACACTATGGTCACACTTGAGATGCCCTAATTCATGGGCTATGACTGCCTGTATTTCCTCTGGTGTGAGCATATCAACTAAGGAGGTATGCATGACAATAAAAGGTTGCTTACCTCGCATCGCAAAGGTATAGGCATTAGGAGCTGGATGTTGGCGGATATACAACTGGGGAGGCTCTATATCCAGGATTTTGCAGGCTTCTAGCAATAGGTTATGTAAATCAGGTAGTTGTTTTTCACCCACCAGCACACTGGAGGCGATATTTTCCACATAAAATACCTGTTCTGCCATTGGGCCGAGCCAATTTCGCACCATCATATCCAGCCCTGGTATCTGCTTGAGAGATGTCGTGGCTTGTAGGTCTAATGGATGACGAAATGAGTCAGCTTTTAAACCGATGAGCGGATTTTTTAACAATGACATAATATAGCAACCTGGAAAAACAAAGTATCCACAACCTCTCAAACCTATTATAACGAGTGCTGAGTTCCCCATGATTGGTGATTGGGAACCCGGCCTCCTCCCTCAGTCCCCAGTCCCCAGTCCCTAGTCCCCAAACTAGCTGGAAATTACCGCTTGAGAATTACTAGTATGAGATGCTGTATCTGCTGGCACATCACCCAGGCGCAGAATTTTTGCTCCTAGTTGCTGTAATTTGAGATCAATACGATCATAGCCCCGATCCAGATGGTGTAATCCCTGAAATATGGTTTCTCCTTCGGCTGCGAGTCCGGCTATAACTAAGGCGGCTGAAGCCCGTAAATCTGTGCCTATCACTGGTGCGCCGGATAACTTCGGGACTCCCCGCACGAAGGCAGCATTACCTTTAACGCGAATGTCTGCTCCCAAGCGATTTAACTCGGAGGCATGACGCAGGCGATTTTCAAAGACAGATTCATTAATCAGGCTGTCACCTTCTGCCACAGCTAGTAAGGACATAAATGGGGCTTGCATATCTGTGGGAAAACCAGGATGAGGTAAGGTTTCAATATCGCTGGCTCTCAGATGTGCTGCTGGGAGAATACGTAAGCATTCTGGTGTCTCCTCAATAATTGTTAAACCAATTTCCCGTAGTTTAGCAATGATTGGGATTAAGTGGTTTGGTAACACTGGTGAGAGACTAATTTCTGAACGAGTTATGGCTCCAGCGACTAAAAAGGTTCCGGCTTCGATGCGGTCTGGAATAATGCTGTAGTCCACAGAATGCAGTTTGGGAACACCCACAATGGTAATCTGACTGCTGCCTGCACCTTGAATCTTGGCTCCCATTGCGTTGCAGAAATTGGCTAAATCAACCACTTCTGGCTCCCGTGCAGCGTTTTCGAGAATGGTTTCACCATCTGCGAGGGTGGCGGCCATCATTAATGTTTCTGTTGCACCGACGCTGGGGCTATCTAGGTAGATTTTGGCTCCTTGTAATCTGCCGCTACTACCTGGAATATAGGCGTTACAAATGCCATGTTCAATCTGCACTTCAGCGCCCATTGCTTGCAGTCCTCGGACGTGCAAATCAACTGGCCTAGCTCCAATGGCGCAACCACCTGGTAATGGCATTTGTGCTACTCCTAACCGGGCTAAAATTGCCCCAATAGCAAAAAAACTTGCTCTTAATTGGGTAACTAGTTCGTAAGGAGCTTTTGATGTGGTGATTTCGCTGGCGTTGATATCTAATGTGTCGCCTTCTCTGGTGAGGCGAATACCTAACGCTGATAAAACCTGACTCATCCGCTCTACGTCTGCCAATAAGGGAACGTTGCGGATGCGACAATCGCCTGAACACAGCAAGGAGCCAGCCATGATTACCAGTGCGGAGTTTTTAGCCCCACTGATTTTTACATGACCTTGCAGAGGATGCCCACCCCATATTTGCAAGACTGAGGAGTCTGCTTCCGGAGTTAGTTTAGCATCTGGTAAGCTGCTAGAAGGATTAATAAGCCTACCTCCAAAAAAATACTTACTTTTATAGGTTAGAAGTTGGTTTTGATTCTACAGTAAAGAGTTGGTTTCTGCTATATAAAAGCTAGATAAATCTAGACATTTACTTCTTACTTCAATGGGAGCATGGAAGCGGTTATCCCTCAGCATTTAACAATTGTAGCCAAAAGATCCTACAAGCGGATCAGGGAATCTTTGCGGCATGGCAGTTGACAAAGATAAATATTTAAGTAATAATAGTAAGCTGTCGATGAAAATAATTGCAAGCGGAACTGGCGGAATTGGCAGACGCGCTAGATTCAGGTTCTAGTGCCGCAAGGCTTCCGGGTTCAAGTCCCGGGTTCCGCATATTATTTTGGGATCAGTGGAAAATCAGTAATCCCCTATTGTGTTAACTAGTCTGCAAAATTCTTTAGTCAAACAAATCCGCAAGCTGCACTCTAGGAAAGAGCGTCATCAGCAGCAATTATGTTTACTGGAAGGTACGCACCTGTTGCAAGAGGCTTGTGTGGTGAATTATCCCCTGGTGACAGTTTGTTGTACTCCGGAATGGCAAATCAGCCACCCGTTATTGTGGGAAACTGCTTGTAGCCAGAGTGAAAGGGTAGAAATTGTTAGTAAGGAAATTTTAGCGGCGATCGCCACCACAGTGCAACCAGATGGTGTAATTGCTACCGCTAAACGCATGGGTAATTCAACTCAAGTCCCTTTAACTGGTTTGGTTCTAGCACTGGAAACTATCCAAGATCCGGGTAATTTGGGGACAATAATTCGCACTGCTGCGGCTACTGGCGCAACGGGGTTATGGCTGAGTGAAGATAGTGTTGATGTCGATAGCCCTAAAGTTTTGCGCGCTTCGGCGGGACAGTGGTTTCGTGTCGCTACAGCAGTGAGTGCAGATTTAAAAGCAATAGTTAAACAAAGTCAGGAATCCGGAATGCAGGTGGTAGCAACTTTACCGACGGCTAATTTAACTTACTGGGATGTGGACTGGCGCAAACCCAGTTTAATTTTATTGGGTAATGAAGGTGCTGGTTTGTCCCCTGATTTAGCTAATATGGCTGATCAGCAGGTAAAAATACCTCTAAATCCAGGTGTAGAGTCTTTGAATGTGGCGATCGCAGCTGCTTTAATGTTATACGAAGCTCAACGACAAATCAGTAATTCTGCTTGATTACTCTTTTTCTTTTTGGTCAAAATATGCTTCAATATCAGCAACAGCATCCTCAAATTCTGCTAAATCAATCTCTGTCGTATCTGCAAGTTTTGCTTTCTTTGATTCCTCTGGAGATTTTTTTTGCAAAATATCCTCTAATTGCTCTAGGGATTCCTGAAACTTTTGATCTGCGGCGCGACGGTCTGAATCCTGATTTTGCTCCATAATAAATATTGATTGGAAAATCCTAAATTAGTAGCGGAATTTTGATGGCTATTTTTATATATGCAAATTTTGTTTATAGGGGCAAATAGCCAATAACACTGTATTAACTCTATACATTAAACATCTGGACGGCAAGTTTAGTTCCCATAACCCGCCTCTAATTTCCTGATATAGCTAGGGAGTAGGGAGTACAGGGTCAGCGCATCTCAAACCCTGTTGACAAGAGGACTTGCCTAATCAGCAA
>NZ_CAWUOL010000094.1:0-18874 GCF_963923915.1 Nodularia chucula CCY0103
TAAAGTATTTATATCTTAATTAAGTGTACCTCATAACAGACGGAAGTGCTGTATAAGGTGATGTAGCGCCAAAAAGTTGATGCATCTTGAGTATCGGGAAATTTGGCCAGAGAAGTATTAATATTCCGGAAAATAAAGCTAATAGCGACATTAATCGCATTTACAGCTAATGCCAAAATTAGCAAGAGTGCCAATAGTCCCCTAGCTTGCCATTTTTGTTCCGAAAACCAGTAGGGTTTGACCAGCCTTAAAAATTTTGTCCATAACTCAGGGTCTAATTGTTTTGACGGTGTTGTTGTACTCATGATTATTTTTTTAAAACATAATATCTAACTCTAACTTTCTTTAATATAAAATGCGATTGACCCCTCGATTTTTCTTGACTTGTTATAGTTATTGAAATCGGAGAAAAGACTTTGTTGCATTCTTTTTTCCTATCGAATTACCTGAATTTCAGCGCCAATTGTCAGCTTTGTCCAAGCTCAATCTGCGGTAACAACCGTGCAGTGCATCTGTAATCCCAAGGCTAAACAGGCTCGATCTCCCAGAGATAACCCCTGGTGTTTGGTGACAGGTCGTAAGTGACCAGCTAAAGTACCTTGCACTTCATCAAAGGGGACAACCTGCAAATTCAACTCAGCTAAAATCTCTTGAATTTCCCCTTCAGGGATTCCCCAGTCTGTTAATTTCGCTACTAACTCGCTCAAGTTTACGGCGCTAACCACGGCTTTCGGCAACATCTTAGCAACAATACTGTGTACCGGTTCTTGGTTAACTAGCGCCAGTAATGCCGAAGCATCTAAAACAAAATTATTCACAGTTAGCCTCAGCACGGCGTTCAGCGATTAACTCGTCTACCAGAGATTCTCCTTCAGGTACATACTGCCGAACCCTGTTCTGTATTTTGGCCAGGGATGACCGCAGTTTTGCCATTTGCTCTTCCTCCTCTGGCGGAGATATAACTGTTTCTGACTCTGAGACCTGAGTTGTAGTTGCCAACAGGACAATTACCTGTACATCTGCGCCTTCAGGGCATTCTGGTGCTACTAGCTCAATTTTACCGCCTGTGCCGACTCTAACGGTCTGTTGTATTGCTCTTAACATGAATTTCTCCTCATAAGTTCTTCACATCCTTCAACTTTTTCCGTATTGCAGTAAATAAGTTCGGCTAGCTATCTATAGGAATCCTGTTTTATATTTGAAAACATACTTAGACTGAAAATCCCATTTTCTCAGGATTTAATTTAAAATTCTGTGCAGAAATCAGACAGGAGTCCTAATAGATATTTTTCTAGCTTTTTTGTTCTACTTTGGCAATTTCCAGCATGGTTTTTAATACCGAATCGGGATTGAGACTGATAGAATCAATTCCCTGTTCTACTAAAAACTGGGCAAATTCGGGATAATCGCTGGGTGCTTGTCCACAAATACCGATTTTGCGCTGATTTTTTTTCGCAGATTCTATGGCCATTTTTACCATGCGCTTCACGGCCTGACTGCGTTCATCAAATAACCGCGCCACCAAGGCTGAATCCCTATCTAGTCCTAATGTTAGCTGAGTTAAATCATTGGAACCAATGGAGAAGCCATCAAAAACCTCGGCAAACTCATCAGCCATAATTACATTACTGGGTAACTCGCACATTACATATACTTGCAAGTGGTTAACACCTTGTTCTAAACCATTTTTAGCCATTTCTGCTAAGACTAAACGCCCCTCATCGGGAGTACGACAGAAGGGAATCATGGGGATAACGTTGGTCAAACCCATTTCGTCCCGCACTCGTTTGATGGCTTGACACTCTAGGGCAAAGGCTTCTTGATATCCTGGATCATAGTAACGTGATGCACCCCGCCAACCCAGCATGGGATTTTCTTCTTTGGGTTCAAACTGCTGACCACCTAAAAGATTGGCGTATTCATTACTTTTGAAATCTGACATTCTGACAATTACTGGTTTAGGATAAAAAGCGGCGGCGATTCTGCCAATACCTTGGGCTAATTTATCGACAAAATATTGGGGTTTATCGTCATAAAGGGCAGTAATTTGATTGATTTTGATTTTGACTAATTCATCTTCTAGTCTTTCATGGTGAATTAAGGCCATGGGATGAATTTGGATTTGGTTAGCAATGATAAATTCTGTCCGGGCTAAACCTACGCCATCATTAGGAATTGCAGATAAACTTAATGCTTCTTGAGGATTACCCACGTTCATTAAAATTTGGGTACGGGTACGGGGTAAGTTCTCTAAAGCCACTTCTTTGATTTCAAAGGGTAATAAGCCAGAATAAACTTTACCTTCATCACCTTCGGCGCAAGAAATTGTGACTTCTTGACCTGTTTTTAAGATTCCTGTAGCGTTCCCACACCCGACGATTGCGGGTACTCCCAATTCTCGCGCAATAATAGCGGCGTGACAGGTGCGCCCTCCAGCATTGGTAATAATCGCCCCGGCGCGTTTCATGATTGGTTCCCAGTCGGGGTCTGTTCTTTCTGTGACTAATACATCTCCGGCTTGAAATTGTTCGATGTTATTGACATTTAAAATTAGCTTAACTTTACCTTGACTAATGGCTTCGCCTATGGCGCGACCAGTAAGTAGGGGATGGGGGGATTTTTCTGTTTTCAGGAAATGATAACTGCGTAATACGTTCCCTGTTTTCTGTGATTGAACGGTTTCGGGACGGGCTTGAACAATGAATAGTTGATTGGTAATACCGTCTTTTGCCCATTCAATGTCCATTGGGGAGTAATTACCGTGGGTTTGGCTGTAATGGTCTTCTATTAAACAAGCCCAATGTGCTAGTTGGAGAATTTCATTATCACTGAGGGCAAATTTAGTTTGGTCTATGTGGGAGACGGGGACATTTTTGGTATGTTTGGAACCGTCGTCATAAATCATTTTGAGTTCTTTACTGCCCAGTTTTTTATCGATAATGGGGCGAAAACCTGTTTTTAAGGTGGGTTTAAATACATAGTATTCGTCTGGGTTGACGGTTCCCTGGACGACGTTTTCCCCTAAACCGTAGGCGGCGGTAATGAGTGCTGCATCTTTAAATCCGGTTTCGGTGTCGATGGAAAACATGACTCCAGAGGTGGCTAGGTCAGAACGCACCATTTTTTGTACGCCGACGGCGAGGGCAATGCTAAAGTGATCAAATCCTTTGGTGTGGCGATAGGATATGGCGCGGTCGGTGAATATGGATGCAAAGCAACGATGACAAGCGGCGAGAACCCCTTGGACACTGACTACGTTTAAGTAACTTTCTTGCTGTCCGGCAAAACTGGCATCTGGGAGGTCTTCGGCTGTGGCGCTGGAACGGACGGCGACATCTGTATCTGTGTTGTATTTTTGACAGAGTTCCAGATATGCTGTGGCGATCGCATCCCGTAATTCTTCCGGAAACTGTGTATGCATGAGAAGCGATCGCGCTTTTTTCCCCCGTAATCGCAGATTTGTGACATCTTCCACATCTAGGTCTGCAAACAGTTCACGTAACTGTGGTTCTAAACCTGCTGACTGAATGAAATAGCGATAAGCATAAGCCGTGGTAGCAAAACCTGTGGGAACATTAACCCCTTGGGGTGTCAATTGTTGAATCATTTCCCCTAGTGAGGCATTTTTCCCACCTACTAGCGGGATATCTGTAATTCCAACTTCATCAAACCAGAGAATCAGCGATCGCCCTTTATCAGATTGAGTCAATGTGTTTTGAGATACTGTAACCATTTGTATTACCTCTCAAGTGGACGCTCTGGTTTTATGGGATATTTTCCCCATACTCAATTCTAGATTTAACATTTAGTATCGTGCTATGAGATGCAAGGTGAGAGTTACGAAAATTCACCATTTTCCCAGATAATAAGGATATTAACACCCTTAATTTAGTAGAAAATGGCGCAACTAGAACGACTCCTACAAATGGCAGAAGATGAACTGACTGAATATAGTAGTGATGCCCGCAAAATTGAAAAAATGCGCCGTAAAATCAGTTTATCTGTATCAGTAGCAGAACAACAGCAAGTTAAAGTAGAATTATTAGCTACTATGAAGCCTAGTATGATTACTAATATTATCGAAGAACAAAGGCAAGCCGCAGCCTTACCCTTTTGGGGAATTGCGGGATTGGGGTTATTATTCGGAATTTCTCTGAATCAGCCTGTGCTTTTATTAGTAGGTGGGGTGGGGACTGTCGCCGCTTTCAGAATCCAAAAGTGGGGTTGGAAATTACAGGCCAAGCGTTTATTGTTACAAACCTTAGAAGACATTGAAGCGCGAATATCCCAACCCAGTAAATAGTCCCCACTCCCCACACTTCCCCCACTTCCCCCACTCCCCACACTCCCTACTCCCCACTCCCTACTCCCTACTTAACTAAGATTCCCGCCCTGATGCCCAGGTATCACGCCATTTTACAGTGCCTTCTTTGGCAATTACCCAACGGCGATTGACGAGATTTTCCCACAGAGGCGATCGCCCTTCACGCCACATAGCATACTTATAACTAATCAAGTTACCAGTGCTTTCATCAAAGGGAATCTCTGCAAACCAGGTGTTAGAGTTGATGTACTCTAGGGGATAAGCCTTGCTGATATCCCAGTTACCTAACTCTGGACAGTCTCCAGTCACTACAATGGTTTCACCTGGTTGGGTATATACGCCATTCAGTTGTACCCGCACGATAGTTTGCCCTTTGATGCGTCCCCCAACGTGGCTAAAAATAATCACTCCCCGTTCTGCCAGTGGTAAATTATTAATTTTACCGTCTTTGACTTTATACTTATTGCGAGTGATCAAACAGAAATGTTCGCCATCAGGTAGTTCTGTTTCTATTTCTGGTAAAGTCACCTCTCCACCCCGGTTGAGTGCCACAAAACATACAGACTCACGATAACGGCGGATATAGCAGTAAACATCTGGGGTGAGGTATTTTTGCCACTGACTACCCATTGATATCGCCGGATTCAACCGCCGTAAGCCAGACAGCAAGCGCAGGACACGATAAATTTCAGTTTCAGTATCCCACTTGTCCATCATCGGGCGGTTGTAGGGGTCGTTACCGCCATCAGTATCATCGTGCAGATACTGTTCTGTGCCGTAATATATACAAGGAATACCACGAGCTGTCATGATCAGAGCGATCGCCACCTTCAACATTGCTGGATCAGGATTCAGCGACTGAAAGCGGCACATATCATGGTTATCGATGAAAGTGATTAACTCAGTCGCCCCATTGTAGCGATAATCCTGGTCAAAAATCTCTTGAATGCCCTGGAATCCGTTTTCTGCACCCTGTGCTAACGCCGAACGAATCGCCATGCACAGCCCAAAATCTAGCACAGTCATTCCTGAGTTATTGGCAAATTCTACAGATAGATCATCGCTGGGATGGTTATAAATCCATTCACCAAAAATAAATACATCTGGCTTGTGATTGCTGATATCACCAGTAAATTCTTGCCAAAACCAGATCGGCATATGCTTGACAGTATCTACCCGTAGTGCATCAACACCCCGGTCTAGCCATTGTTTAATTGCTGACTTGATATACTGCCGATATTCACTATTATTTTCATTGAAAGTCGCCAAACCTGCCAATTCACAATTTTGTACTTGCCAATCATCTTCCCAGTTTTGCACTTCCCCATAATGGTGATACCAGTGATTAACATCATCATTAAAGTCAGCAATCTTCACGCCATCATCATATAGTTCCCCCTTACTACCATTAGTATCGGGGCTACTGTGGTTGCAGACAATATCCAGCACCAGCTTCATCTTGCGTTTGTGCAGTTCGGCAATTAACCGATCAAATGTCGTATCTTTGGTTTCTTGGGTTGCGTTTAAAGAAGGATTATCGCCGTTCGCAATGTAACGCGGATTGATGCGCTTAAAGTCTTTTGTCCAATAACCATGCATTGCCGCATTGCTAATAAATAAATCGTCCACTTGTTCAAACAGCGGAGTTAACCACACAGCAGTCACTCCCATATTTTTCAGGTAGTCCAACTTATCGATGACACCTTGCAAGTCGCCACCCCAGTATTTACCCCAGTCTTGTGCAGTACCATCGTAAAGGTCAGCGTTAGTACCCTTGCTGTTCTCTGGATCACCTTCATGGAACCGATCTACCACCAAAAAGTAAATAGTTTCCTGGCGAAACTCCACGTCTCTAGTATAAAGAAACTCCAAATCAATTTCAGTGTCTGATGCTGATGTTGCCATCAGATGTTCTATTTCTTTAGTAGAAGAATCGACTTGATATTGGTCTTTTGAGGACTTGGATGGCGGATTTACCATAGCAAATGCAAAATTTTATGAAAGTGAAAGTTTGCAGAAACATAATTACACGGTAAAACATACCATGTATCAGTACAAACAAGAGTATTATGCCATCCTGCTGTTGGTATAGAAATCTATCTTTAGCTAGTTGATAATTCTACCCCTAGATGAGATTAATTCGCCAGATGATTAAAGCAAAAGATGATTACCGCTATAGTAATTGAATTGTAGAGTAAGTATTGAGGATAAAATATTCAAGCATCCGCAGCTGACTTAAGATCACAAGACTAGTAAAACCATCCCCATTTTTTATATGAATCATCTTTTGAATAGGTAAATGAGGAGTTGGACTCAAGCTGAACTGGACTCAACTGAATTGGTACTGTAGTTAGTCCCAAAAAAGCGAAACTTTTATACAGAAAGTGCGCTGCATTAGTAAACTGACCATTGTTAATTTTAAACCGTTAGCACAAGTAGAAAAAAGAGGTAGTAATTGTGACTCAATATGACAAGATTTTTAATTCCACCAAGACCACAGAAGAATCACTCAGTCCAGAAGAAGCGGTAGCTGCGATCGCAGTTGTCACAGAAATGGCGGATTTGTCCATAGATGAAGTCGATGGCGAAATTTTAGCAAGTATCCTTTGGGACTTTGAAGTTTTTGAAGACTATTCAGAAGATGAAATCGCCAAAATAGTGGATAAACTCATTGGAATTGCCGAAAAAGACGGACTGGGAACCCTATTTAACATCGCCAGTAAAAACCTCTCTGATGAACTAGTTCTAGATGCTTTTGCCGTCGGCGTAATGGTGATGATAGACGAAGATGATTTAATCATCCCCCAACAGAAACATCCCTATCTGAAACGGTTACAGCAAGCCTTAGACCTAGAAGATGAAGAAGCCCATGAAATCATCCAAGAAGTAATTGCGGCCTATCAAGAAGCAGAAAACGAAATTTACCTAGATGATGAAGACGATACACCCATAGTCAGAGATTACGGCGACGAGGTATACGAATCCCCATCTGGTAACTTTTCTGTCCCCATTCCCGTTGATCCGCAGCAAGGAGGTAAAGTAGAAAGTCAAGACGGGAAAGTCGGCTTTTTTGATCACTTCGGTACTATGCTGAGAATCGATTATTACCTGATATCTTCAGAACAATTAGAAGAAGTAGAATCTATTGGACAAGAAGAATATTTGCAATCAATTTTACTCAACAAGTATGTGCCAGAAACGATTTTTACTAATATGCCCAGAGCAGAGGTGAGATATACTGAGTATTTAAAAGATGCCTTTGAAGGATCTTATTTTGCCCTGATTGATATGCCCCAGGGGTCAACAATTTCCCAGTCAACAAACAATGGCACAGCAGCTAGGCTAGATGCATACCGAGGACTGTTGGCATTTATGCACTCTAACTATTTATATATAGTTAGCAGTCAGCACAGCTTTTTTAATGGTGAAAAACCAACTGCTATTAAAGAAGAAGCCGAAGATATTAAGGAGAATATTTTAGAGTTTGTCGAAACTATAGACTTCATAGAGACAGAATAACAAAACCCCCTAATACCAATTATTTGTATAGAGACATCAACGCTGCGGTCAACATAAAAAATGAAGGTTTGCGACTTTTGGTGTTAGGAACTAGCATCTCTACACAAGGAGGGGATTTGACACTCCCCGACCTAAAGGTACGAGGATTCTTGCTTCTTAGGGATTCCAATGAATTTACCCTCTGCAAGCATCTTGACCGTATGCCCTACGGCTGCAAGTCCACTAACTAGAACTACTTGAGCGGCTGCAACATCTCTATCAGTGGTATAGCCGCAATTCGAGCAAACATGAGTACGTTCTGATAATTCTTTTTTACCTGTCTCAACACCACAGTTAGGACAGATTTGGCTTGTTTTCCGTGCATCTACTTTTTGAAAATAGACATCACGCTTAAAACAAGTTTGTTCAAGAATATTAAAGAATTGACCGAACCCAGCATCCAGGCAATGTTTACCCAGCATTCCACGGGACAAGCCAACTAAATTCAAATCCTCAACAAACACCATCCCGGCGCTGTCACAAATTTGGTGAGACAGCTTTCTGTGCCAATCTTTACGACAATTAGCAACGTACTCATGCAATGAAGCAACTTTCTTTTGTGCTTTTTTCCAATTGTTCGAGCCTAATCGTTTTCTCTTGACACGCTGTTGCAGCAATTTCAGCTTGCGTTGGGCATCGACAAAAAACTTCGGACGCTTGACTAAAAGACCATGAGAAGTGGCAATAAAATTTGTTAGCCCGACATCTATTCCTACTGCTTCCCCCTGTGGCATGGGTTGGGGTAGACTAACATCCCACTGGATAGTTAACATTACGTACCATCCAGAAACACGCTTGACTACACGGGCTTGTTTTATTACTCCCCCATCTGGGATTGAACGGGATTGGCGGAATTTAACCCAACCAATTACAGGTAGGTTAATTCTCCCATCACTTAATCTATCCCCCTTCATTTGCGGGAAGACAAAACTACGCATCTTTCCAGATTTTTTAAATCTAGGAAATCCATGATTTTGTTCCCACATACTTGTGAATGCGGTTTCAAGTCGTTTTAACGTTTGTTGCAAGACCTGAGATTGTACCGATTTGAGATCAGGATTAGTCCTTTTCGCGTCGGTTAATGATTTGCATTGACTAGAGTAGGTGGGACGGGGAGTCTCGGCAGTAATGATGTATTCAGAGCGGAGGGAACAAGCATTAACCTGACAACTACGAGATTTATACCAATCTTTACGTTCGCGCAAAGCATAGTTATAGACTCGACGATTAATCTCAAGCCATTGCTCAAAAGTATGCGATTGTTTTCGAGTCGGTTTGAGTTTAAATTCGTAGGTTAGGTTAAACACTTTTATCACCTCTTGGGTAGATTATAGATTATGTTTACCTATCGCTACAATGAAATATAAAAAAATGCTCAAATAAAAAGCCGTCCTAGAAGAACGGGGCTTTAAACCCACTATTTTCGGTAAAAAATCCACCCAGTCTGAGGCAGTCCCCAATGAGTTGGGAAGCCTACACTGTAAGCGATAGGATCGGTGTAAGTAATTTACGTCGCAGTAAATCCAACGCCGTATTTGCACTCACATAACGAATTAAATCACGTCCGCGCATAGCGCCAAAGCGATACTCAAAACTTGCCACTTGATCCTTTAGCCCGGCTAAACCAATGTAAACCAAACCCACTGGCTTAGTCTCCGTTCCACCACTGGGGCCAGCAATACCAGTAATACTTAAACCCCAAGATGTGGAGAGGCGAGTTTTTACCCCCAGCGCCATTTGTTCTGCAACAATAGGACTCACAGCTCCAAATTTATCTAAGTCCTCTGGGTTAACGCCCAGTAAATTGACTTTTACAGAATTATCATAGGAAATTACCCCGCCCCAGAAATAGTCAGAACTACCAGAAATATCAGTTAACATCTGCCCTAATCCACCACCAGTACAAGACTCTGCCACTGAGAGAGTTTCCCCTGATAAACGTAAGAGATCACCAACTACAGAAGCTAAAGTCTGATCATCAACACCGTAATAATCTAATCCAGCAATATCTTTTAACTGTTTCTCCACAGGGGAAATCAAAGCCTCAGCAGCAGTTGCTGAATCAGCTTTGGCAGAAATGCGTAATCTTACTTCACCTTTACCCGCATAAGGGGCGACTGTGGGATTAGGTAGGTTAAAGTAAGGTGCAACTTTTTCGGCTAATGCAGATTCACCAATACCCCAAAACCTTAAACTCCGACTGTAAATAATCTCCTGTCCCCAACCTTGATTTTTGAGAAATGGTACTGCTGTATCTGTCCACATCCGGTGCATTTCGGAGGGGACACCAGGAAAGGTAAAAATTGTGATTTCGGGGCGGGGTTGCCAAATAATCCCCGGTGCTGTGCCAGTGGGATTGGGTAAAATTTCTGCACCTTGGGGAATTAATGCTTGTTTGCGGTTTGTGGGGGACATGACCCGGCCACGTTGGGCAAATTTCTCGGTGATATCTTGAATGATTTCTGGATGTTCTACCAGGGGAACGCCAAAAAAATCGGCGATGGTTTCACAGGTGAGGTCGTCTGGTGTGGGTCCAAGACCACCAGTAAAAATGAGTATTTGGCTTCTTGATATCGCAATTTCTATAACTTTTTTTAATCGTTCTGGGTTATCGCCAACTACTGTTTGGTAGTAGTGGGGTATCCCTAGTTGGGCTAATTGTTGCGCTAAATATCGGGAGTTACTGTTGAGGATATCCCCTAGTAAGAGTTCTGTACCAACACAAATGATTTCTGCACTCATTAGAGATGAAAGGGAGGAAAGAAAGGGCTGTATTGTACAGTAGCAAATTATTTGTCACTGTTGATATTAAGATTATGAGGCTCACGCAGAGGAGCGGAGAGGGGAAGTGGAGAAATATGTTTTGTTGGGGATGACTATTTTATATTTGTTAAATTTATATTTGGTTATCCGGAAATTTGTTGTAATTTTTCTAAGTTGATTTTTTTGTAAGAGTTGTTTTGGAGGGTTGCAGTTTTTTTGGGATTGTTTTTTGTCGTGGTAGAATGTTTTTTTCTGATGTACGCTATTACTTGTTTAACTTGGGGTAAAATTTAGCAACAGAGTTTTCTTTTTTTGATTCGCTGATATATTGACTTGGCTATGCTAAGGATGAGAAATGAGGCGATATGGTTAAATTTTTACAAGCATCAAGGCGTTGAATGTGTTATCAAGTTACCGAGCCGTAATTTTTGACATGGATGGTCTGCTGTTTGATACGGAAAGTATCGCTCGCTGGGCTTGGAAGCAGGCTTTAAAAAGTCATGGTTATAGGATGAGCGATGATTTATATATGGAGTTTGTGGGGCGAGATTTGACATGGCGGGAAACATTACTTAAAAAAATTTACGGTGAGGATCTGCCATTTGAATCTGTGACTCTGGAACGGATTAAAGTTGGTGATGAGCGGGAATTGGGAGAGGGTTTACCAATGAAGCCGGGGGTTTTAGATTTATTGCAGAGACTGAATGATTTGGGTGTGATGATCGGATTAGCGACGGGAACGGCTCGAAGTAGAGCAATTCGACGTTTAACAAATGCCGGGATTGATCAATATTTCAGGACTATTGTCACTAGTGAGGATGTGGAGGAGGGTAAACCTGCACCAGATATTTTTCTGGAAGCTAGTCGCCGTCTGAATGTTGATCCTCTGCGGTGTGTGGTTTTTGAGGATTCTTTTGTAGGTGTGGAAGCGGCTTTTGCGGCGGGGATGTGTCCGATTATGGTTCCGGATATTGAAGAACCATCTGCTGAAATTAGAGGTTTGGCTTATCGAGTTTTGCACTCTCTGGAGGAATCGAGGGAATTATTGGCGGAATTATTTGGAGAACCGATTAAAAATTAAGCAGGGGGAGAAGAGGCAGGGGGGCAGGGGGCAGGGGGCAGGGTGCAGGGGGGAAAGATAACTGTTAACTGTTCACTGATTTAATGATTTTAGGTTCAATGGTGGCGACTACTTCCCCTGTTTGACTGGTGTTATAACCGCCTATGGCTTCTAGCTGTGAGAGGACTCGCCGATGTCCTAATGTACCAAGTAGTTTTTGGACTGGGGGTTCATCTAGGTATGTTTTGAGAACTGCTAAATCATATCTGGATTGTTGTAAAGGGATGAATCCTAAACCGAAGGCGGCGGCTACGGATGCGGTGCTGATTCCAGATGCAACTTTACCGGTGGCTACTGCTTGGGCTACTTCTAGATGTCCGTGGAAGATGTGATCAAATCCTTTGATGGCTGAAAATGGTATATTTGCATTTTGGAGCGATCGCTCTAAGACTTGACGACTACCTGAACCTTCTTCTCGGTTGGCAATGGTGACACCTGGTTGGGCTAAGTCTGCAATAGTTTTCAATCCCAGGGGATTATTGGGCTGAGTTAATATTCCTTCTTCCCAAACCCCCAAGTTAATTAAGACGGCGGGCGTATCTTGCAGAACGGAACGGACAAAGGGAGTGTTATATTCTCCTGTGTGGGGATCATATAGGTGCATCCCGGCAAAGTGAACTTCTCCCCGGCGCAGTCGATGCAATGCGGTCATGCTGTTATCTAATGTCCAGTGTACTCTGAGGTTGGGATGCCAACGTTCCGCCGCCCGCGCCCAGAGGGATAAGGCTGGCGCACAACCTGCTAAAATGACTGTGGAATGGAGATTTCCGGGGTCATCTAGTAATTGTACTTGAATTGTATCGCTACCGGGTAGGCGATCGCCTTCTCCATCAGCTGGGATCATTTCTGTCCGAAAAGCATTTCCACCAATTAAGGGATGAGCAATCCATTGATTACCTACTTGTGCCAAAATTAGTCGCAGTCTTTGACCTAATGGCACATTATAGGCTGGGACTGCTGTTATTTCTGGTAAATCTTGCTCTAACCAAAATAAATCTTCTACTTGACAGCCTAAAGCTTTTGCTAATCTCAGGGCGATGGTGGTGGATGGTGCATATTGTCCTGACTCGACACCGCTAATAGTTTGACGGGTAACATTAGCTAGGTTAGCCAAGTCTTGCTGACTCATACCTAAGCGGATTCTGGTTTGCTTTAATTTGTTGCGAAGTTCGTCCTGTTTTACCACGTCTGAGTTTTAAATTAGCGTGAATCTATCTATTAAGACATTAACAGTTTTCTGGATCACAGGTATAGTCATTCCTATTCAAGTGAGGTATGGGCAGTAATAATTAAACGCAGATGGACGCAGATAAACGCCGATAATTTTGGAGTTTATGGTCTTGTTGTCTTGGCGATCGCACTGGAATGTATATTTGCTTTTCCCAGTAGAAAAATCTTCTTTAAAGAAGTGAGAAAAAACCTGAAGCCAGGGGGTAAATTAATAGTCGTAGATTTTCTGATTAACGATAAAATCAACAACCTGTGGCAAAAGTTAGAAACACGAGTCTTAAATCATCTCATCACTGATACCTATGGCTCAAAAGCTACACAAAATATAAATTTTATTAGTTTGCGAGATTATCAAGAAATTGCCCAAAATACAGGTTTTCAACTAGAAAAAGTAGTTAATATCAACAAAAACGTCCAGCCTACCTATCCAGTAATCAACAAGTTAATTGTTAAGAGTTTCAGTGATTGGATTACAGCCACAGGCTTAGAATACTTTAGTTTATCCGACCTGATTAGTTACGAAATTTTAGTATTCCAATAGCCAGAGAAATCAAACCCAAGCTCTAATTATCATGACTCTCTGCGTCTCTGCGTGCAACAAACTCATATTCCGAATCCGCAACGTCAGATTCTTGCAATCGGGAGCATTTCACTAGCTACAGTGCATCTTTAGTAGAAAAATCTAAAAAAAATCTGGAGCTTTAGCAAGCATAGTTAACTAAATACTACAATTCTTGCTAAGTATTGGAAAAAAAGGATTAAAACATGAAAGTTAGTGCGCGTAATTCTCTCAAAGGTAAAGTTAAGGAAGTTACACCGGGAACAGTCAATGCAGAAATTGTGATTGAAATTGCGCCCGGAGTTGAAGTTACTTCAATTATTACCAAGTCTTCTTACGAAAGTATGGGAATAGAAGTGGGTAAAGAAGTATATGCAATTGTGAAATCCACTGATGTTTTGATTGGTGTTGATTAATAATTAAAAGTTTGTCGTGAGGACTTCAGTCCTCATACACCAATTTTTACAGCGAATTGCTGCGGTTTTGGCAAAACAGGAATAAAGTCCTGACTACGAGCGAATATAACTTTGTTTTATTCTGGCATTACAAATAGTTTATTCATATCTAAACGCACATACCAAGGGAAAGGCTTGTCTTTGATATTTACCCATTTTTCTTTAAATACTTCCGCCTGTAAGTGATAATCATGACTTTTATTTTTTGCATTGTGCAGTCGTAAATATAACGTCATGCGGTGCGGTGTTTCCCGCTTCCTAACTAACCAACAGGGAAAGGTATTTTCTGCATTCGGGTCACTGGTAAAGCTGAGATGATGGGCGCGAATACCTATATAAACTGCTGACTGAGGTAAGGGTTCGGTAACTTTTAGGGTACAGTCCCAATCTAAGGCTTGCACTTGATTACTAGATATTACTTTGACTGGGGAAAAGTTTTTGCAACCTGTTAACTGCGCGACTGTGTAACTATTGGGATGATCGAAAATATTTTGTTTATCATCGTTAGCAATAATTTGTCCTTGGGACATGACTAACAACTGTTGACAGACTTCATAGGCTTCTTCTAAATTATGGGTAACAAATAATGTCACCCCTGCATAAGTGCTGAGAGTTGCAATTAATTGTTCTTGTAATTGATACCGCAGATATGTATCTAGGGCTGAAAAGGGTTCATCTAATAGTAATGCTTCTGGTTGAATTGCTAAAGCCCTGGCTAAAGCTACCCTTTGTTGCTGTCCCCCAGAAAGTTGATGCGGATAGCGATTTTCTAATCCTTCTAACTGCACTGCTATTAGTTGCGCCTGTACTTGCTGCTGAATGGCTAATTTTGATAAGGTTTTAGGTAAGCCAAAAGCTATATTTTGCATTACAGTCAGATGGGGGAATAAAGCGTAATTCTGCATTAAGAAACCAATGCGGCGATCGCGTGATGGTAAATTAATTCCTTTTTCAGAATCAAATAATACTCGCCCATTTAAAATAATAGTTCCTTTGGTCGGGGTTTCGATGCCCGCAATACAACGCAAAATCATACTTTTTCCAGCCCCGGAACCGCCTAAAAATCCCAAAGTGTTACTCTGTGCGCTAAAACATACTTGCAATCGAAAACCGGGAAGTTTTTTGGTAATATCAACAAATAGTCCTGATAAATCCGTTTGATTTGAGGTTTCACATTTCTGAAAATCCTGATTTTTCATTCCTTGGGGGAATGGGGAATTTCGTTGTTTTTGCTGTCCTCGGTTTTCTTGCCACAAGTTAACTCCTATAATCCCAGATAAGGAAATACTCATGATGGCGATCGCCCAAAACCAAGCTTCATTCATCGCCCCCGCTTCCACAGCAAAATATATGGCCATGGGGATAGTTTGAGTCTGTCCAGGGATATTACCAGCTAACATTAAAGTTGCGCCAAATTCACCCAAAGCCCGCGCAAAAGCTAAACTTGTGGCGGCGACAATTCCCGGAAATGCGAGAGGTAAACTAATACGCCAAAAGATGGTGGATTCAGACGCACCCAGGGTTCTGGCTACTCGTAAAAGATTACCATCGATTTGTTCAAAGGCTCCCAAGGCGGTTTTATACATGATGGGAAAGGCGACAACTGTGGCGGCGATCGCAGCACCATACCAAGTAAACACAATGCTTAAATCAAAGGGTTGCATTAGTTTACCTACAGGACCATTTCTGCCAAAAAATAGCAAAAGTAAAAAGCCCACAACTGTAGGTGGTAGAATCAATGGAGCAATAAATATTCCTTCAATTAATGATTTGCCTTTCCCTCGATATCCTAACATCCAGTAAGCTGTGGCAATCCCTATAAAAAAGGTAATAACTGTGGCTAGTAAGGAAGTTTTTAGTGATATCCATAGGGGTGATAAATCCATAGTCTTATTAAACAACTGTGAATGGCAAAAATTTTATGAAGAACTTTCGCGTAACGTGCGCGAAGTGCATACCGTCAAGGTCGCCAAGGGAAGAGAGAAAAAGGAAATGTGATTAATTTACTATGAATCCGTATTTTTTTAGTACAGCTTTGGCTTGATTGCTGGATAGAAATTCTAAAAATTGTTTAGCAGCCGGAATATTTTTACTGCTTTTAATTACTGCCATTGGATAAACAATTGGTGAGTGAAATTTTTCATCGGCAGCAACTACAACTTTTACTTTATTAGAAATTTTGGCATCTGTGGCGTAAACTAAACCTGCATCAGCGTTGCCACTTTCTACTGCTGCTAGGACTTGACGCACATTGTTAGCTAAAACTAGTTTAGATTTGATTTGATCAAAAATTCCCAATTGTTTGAATACCTGGTCGGCGTATTGTCCTGCGGGTACACTTCTGGGTTCTCCTACGGCAATTCTTCTAACTCTGGCATCTCTTAAATTAAAAAAGCTATTAATCCCAGTGCTGTTATTCGGCACAATCAAAACTAAGCGGTTATTTGCTAGGTTGCTACGAGTACCTGGGACTAACATTCCTTTTTGTTCTAGTGCATCTACTTGTCTTCTAGCCGCAGAAATAAAGATATCTGCTGGTGCGCCTTGTTCAATTTGCTGCTGTAATGCGCCGGAAGCCCCGAAGTTATATCTGATATTGACGTTTGGTTGAGTTTGTTGGTAAAGGGGCTGAATTTCTTCTAGTACATCTTTTGTACTCGCAGCCGCAGACACCAGTAAATTCACGTTTGACTGTGCTGTTAAGGGAGTGGGGGTTATTAAAGGTAAGGCGATCGCCAGCAAACAGCTAGTAAGTGCCATACCAATCAAGGCCAGAATCTGTTTTTTATTCATATTTTTATTTGTGCTATGTAACTAAAGTGTCAAGGCTGTTGAAAGCCTTATTGTTTGTATTTACACATGAACTTAGTTTTAATTCTGTAGCAAGGATAACTGACGTAATGCCAGAATAAATGCTTTTACCTGGAATCAAAAGATAAAACCCAGCCTTTTCCCAAGCATCAGGACTGGGTGATGTACTCAAACCTAGTGTTTTCAGTAAATTTAGCCTTTGGCAAGTTATTTTACTTAAAGCAAAAATATTTACTGTCTAAGCAGTATGAGATTTGACTTTGTGAAATACCCTAAACGCAGAGATATTTAAAATTACCCCTAAAATTATTTTCAGTATGGGTACAGGAATAATACCCACTAGCATTCCCCCAATGATCGCCCCGATAATTGAGCCAACCCCCATCGGTGCTACGGTATTTTTTAAGATGGTGCGATCTCTAAAAGCGCCTCTATTGGCATATTTAATCACGCCAACTAACACAGTAGGGAAGCTAATTAACAGGCTGGCTGTACCTGCTGTGCGAATATCTACACCAAAGGCAAAAACTAAAGTGGGAATAATTATCTCACCACCTGCAACCCCCAGTAAACTGCTGACTAATCCAATTGCTAGCCCAAACAGAATCCCGGCGGGAATGTTCCAGGATGTGGGGAGTAAGGCGGGTATTTCTTGGGGCAGAAAAGCCTCAATTATCAAGGCGATACCAATTATTACCAATAGCCAGAGAATAATTCGCTCTAGCTGTTCGTTGGAAAGTCTGCTGGCCATTGTCGCCCCAAAAAAGGCCGTAATAACTGCACCAGCAATTAAGGAGAGGATGACAGGTAGCAAGGGGATGACTAAATCGAAGGAAAGCAAACTACCCCGAATTGCTAAGGATGCAGCAATTGAAATCAAGCTAACTGCAAGATTTACAGGTACAGCTTGCTGTGCTGAATAGCCCAAGGTGCTGGCTAGGACTGGAAGGCGAAATTCTGCACCCCCTAAGCCAATTAGCCCTCCTAATATGCCTATGGGTACTGAGTACAGAAAGGATAATTGCAAACGCTTGATTTGTGGAGAGGAATTATGCTCTTTCATTGTTATGTTGATGTCTGCCAAGCTACTTGTTTGTATTTACACATGAATCGAGTTTTTGTTCTGTAGCAAGGATAGCTGACATTTCGCCAAAATCAATGACTAGGGGCTTTTTTAACGCAAAGGTACGCTGAGGATCTATGCTTAGCTATGAAATTTCAGGGAGAATTAGTAGAGTTTTATTCTTCATAATCCTAATTTATAAGAGGATGTTTTATCTATAAAATGTTTTTTTGTCGGACTTAATGTATTTTCAAAGCTAGACAATAAGCATGATTATAAGTCTTTTTAAAGCAGTTTTTGTCCTTGACTTTTAGGAATTGCATGAATAAAAATAGCAGTAACAGTTAAGGGAACAGAACTTAATTGTTAACCACTAAAAAACCAAGTAGCTAATACTTAAGGAGCAAATAACGTGGCTAATATCACTCTTTCTGAATTAAACCATGCTGGCGTGGAATTGTTTCAAGATTCTGAAAGTTTCTTCAGTGAATTAAAAGATGTAGATGCAATCTCTGGTGGTAGCTACGGATACGGCGGTGGCGGTAGCTATGTCAGCGATATGTCTTTTTTAACTAAGTTAGCTGAGGTGTTTGTCGGTACTTATGCTATTGGTCATATTACCTACTTGGCTAAGTCAATCAGCTCTGGTTGGTAATGACTTTCATAGTTTCATTTAATTAGTAGTTCAGCATGGTATGGGAATTGAGGCTATCTCTATTGATATCATGCTGTACTTTAAGTCAATCAGTTTGTACACTTTGACAACCAATAATTGAGGAGCAAATACAATGGCTAATATTACTCTTTCTGAATTAAACAACGCTGGTGTGGAATTGTTTCAAGATTCTGAAAGTTTCTTCAGTGAGTTACAAGATGTAGATGCTATCTCTGGTGGTAGCAGTGGCAGTCAACCCTATTTCAGCGATATGTCTTTTCTAACTAAGTTAGCTGAGGTGTTTGTCGGTACTTATGCTATTGGTCATATTACCTA